>CBFDAW010000539.1:0-2998 GCA_965602865.1 uncultured Thermoplasmata archaeon | reverse complement strand
CTTGGATTGATCTCCATGGCGGGCTTTACACCCTTGATTGACGATCTGATTTGAAGGAAGGGAATATCAAAATTATAGCCGTTGAATGTAACAATGGTATTAGGTTTATCCTTGCGCATGGTTTCCCAAAATCGGCTCAACAGTTCCTTTTCATCTTTGGGATATAGTAATTCAGTTTTTTCATTCATGAACTTTAGGCCAATTACTAAGATTCTAGAAAATAACGGATGGATTTTTCTGGGAAAATTCTTGTCCATCAGGTATTCATTTATCATTATGTTTTCGAAGTTCTCAGGGACTACTTCGATGTCAAGAACCATATATTTTTTCGTTTGTTGTCTATATGCACTGTTTTGGAATTTTTTATCGGTCGTAAATCTCCCTCCGGCATTTATCAATTGGTACTTCTAATACCTCTTCAGTGTTTTTGGCGGCAGCATTGGTCTTTGTGTAATCATCATTGGTGGCATCATTGGTGTTGGCACCGGTGGATGGTAGCCTCGCATTAATGGAAAGTACGGCGGGGTTTGAATCGGTACGGTCTTTCCCTTTTCTTTATATATTCCATACTCTTTCTTATCCTTATCTTTCTCTTGATCTTTTTTTGATGATTTTAGTGCTCCTGTGCTATCATTCGCAGAAACGGGGAATAGATACCCAGGCATAGGAGGGGACATAGTGGACCCCGGGATGGGGGCCATTCCCATTGCCGGTTTACCAAAACCACTACCATTGCGGTCCGGATAGATCACAAGTGGTCTTGCCTTTACCGTGGGTGGTTGCATCTTATCATCTGCAGCTTTTCTTTTATCCTTATCCTTGCCCTTACCCTTTTTCTCCGCCGACTTTTGCTTCGCCTGCTTCTTTTCCAATTTTGCAGCTTCTTTCTTCTTACGCTTTTGTTCTTTTGCAATTCTGCGTTGTGCCAGTTTACCGGTTCGCGCCATATAAAGATATGTTATTAAATACACATCGATAATTATGAGTAAAGTAACAAATAACCAGACCGGGAATAATGGCCCGATTTGCGACCAAAGACCGGTGACTTCAGAATCACTATCTCTGTCATCATGCCGGTTCGGGTCGTCCGGGTATTGGTCGGGGTTGTTACCATCTTTATTATCACCCCAGCCATCACCATCCTTATCCTTGTACTGTGTGGGGTCGAGTGGGAACTGGTCATACCCTTTACCCTTGGGGTTATCGCCCCAGCCGTCGCCATCTTGATCGGACCATTGTGTGGGATCATGATCAAATGGGTCAGCATTATCCCCGACACCATCATCATCCAAATCCGACCATTCATCGGGGTCGTCCGGGAACGCATCCACACCATCGGTATAGCCATCATGGTCACTGTCTATTAAAGTATTATCAATAATGATCTCAATAGAGACATTATCAGAGTATAATTTACCGTCATATGCTCGTGCTATGAGCGTCATATCAGTGCGTTTGGTATACTCACTTGTATCGAAAAGATATGTCCATTGACTATTGATATTAGATACCGGGATCCACGGGTTACTAGGTATATTCTCCCCAATTTTTAGTTTCACATCCACGGTTTCGCCCTCAACATCTACTCCGAGTCCACTGATCAGTACCTTGCCTTTCACCACAGCACCAAACGCCGGCTGGATAATCTCTACGCTTGGTGGGTCGTCACAGGGCTCCATGATGATATTGAATTTTCCCAGACCGTAATTCTCGTCATCATCGGTTGCTTTGATGATTACCTCACTTGTTTCGTCAAAATTCTCATTGGGAAAGATATCAATGTATTTTTCAGCGTCGATAACAATTTCTAAATGAGCATTATTTGAAATCGACACGATAGAATATACCAGCGATTTCGTATCATCGTCGTAGTCATTTACATAGTTGGGTAGATATATCCAATCGTTTAACCCTGGATTATCTTCTTCCATTATACAATCCGGGAGCGTTTTCCAGCGCGGTGTCGAGCGTTCAGTCTCGTCAATGAACTCCACAACCTCCGCATGGAACTGTTGATAAACCGTAATTTGGTTCAAATTCGATTTAGAGATCGGTTTATCGTCACAATATACCGTAACATTGATATTGTCACATATTCCTCCAACTGCCGTTATCTCGAGTATGTTTTCAGTTGATAGATTTATACTTATGTTATTTTTATATTCTTTTTCTACTTCAATATAGTAGTATAATTTATTATTATCAATATCTTTGAAGTACGGGTTCGTGGTGCGATCCAGGTCTATCTGATCATTTGTAGAGTTGAAAAGTATTGTGAGGTCGGGTAATTTTGCGTTTACAAACGGTAGGTCGTTTACAGGTAGAACATTAACAGTGAATCTATTAGAACTAGTTTTAATACCTTCAACATCGGATGCTGTAACTACCACCTCAGAAGTGCCAAACCAGTTCGTGTTCGGGGTTTGGAGACAACTCACATTTAAATAATGTTGTTTATAGATACGCATTGACACATATTCGCTATTAGTCCAATCCTTTATTTTATAACTTAACTCAATCGGCTCCTCGTAGTCATCTTTAAAAAAATCGCGTAGATCGTAAAGATCATCATAGGTTTTGTCTTCTTCCACATCCTTATCGGGGATATTTTTAGCCAAAGTAGGGGCGGCATTATATATAAGCTCCAAATCTTGGAATCTAACACTGCATGGTGCCTCGGAAGTAAAGCCGATAAAGATTCTGTGGGTGCCATTCTTGCCAGTGGGTATGAGATCGGTGATCTCCCAGGAGAGTCCACCACGCAGGTTATCACATACCGTTGCCGTGTAATCGTAGATTATATCTATGTCCGCAAGAGTCACTCGACCCTCGGTGGTGGTGGAAGTTGTTACCCTTAACTCGAGAAACTCGTTACCATAATCATCTTCGGTTGGGGAATCCGAATGTGTGCTTAGGTAGTCATTAACTACTGATGCGAAATTTAAAGAGTGTTTCTGATTTAGATCAAGTATCCCGCCAACCGAAAATACTTCTGTCT
>CBFDAW010000538.1:0-2998 GCA_965602865.1 uncultured Thermoplasmata archaeon | reverse complement strand
AAAGTATCTTCGGCCGCCGCCGAAGGCTCCTCAGAACAATATGCTTTAATGGTAGCTGTATACTCCTGTATTTGTGCCTTGGGTAATGCCAGAATGTTTACCTCGAGCACCGAACTCGCTTCTAAACCTAATGATACCGTCTTAATGTTCAATGTGAAGTTCAGGTTCCCGGCTGCATTTGAGCTTACACTTATGTTTGCATTGGTTTCCCGATTGCCCAAGTTGGTCACCGTGAACTGGACTTTTTCTAACTCGCCAGGCTTGATCTTTAAGGTGGTGTTAGTTAGCTTTAAGCTCAATCCATAGCGTTCCTTTGCATAATCAAACACAAACGATACCACCCCCGAGGCACAATATCCTTCTATATGCGCTTCTTCGGTATCACCGTGTGGAATCACATACCAATAATACGTCTTTGTTGGCTCACGAGGTAAGATCAATAGATAATTAGTGTTTTTATACTGCGTAGAAACTTGTTCCATTTTGGTGGGATCGTTTGTGGTATTATCTATATAAATATCATACCATATTGTGGAAATATCCATATTTTCAGTGTTTAACGGCACCCAGGTCAGAGTGATTATTTGTGAGTAAATCGTAGTATTTACCGGTTCGATTAGTTTGGTCTTCAGCATATTCTGATTCTTGTAGATTGTGAAATACCGCAGCTCGGATTCGATTCCCCGGAGACCATCGCCAATATATGGTACAACCTTCCAGAAATATGTTTTTTCTTCAAGCTCGGTCAGCGGGTATGAAGTGGTATCGGTTAGATTGATTTTGGTGAGGGTTGCCGGCGAGATCGTCCCATAATATAGTTCAGAGGTTACCTCATTGGGGTTGGCATAATCGATCTCCCACGACAGGGTTACCCAGTTTTTATATTGATTAGTAACATTGAGCGGTGTGAGCAATGTAATTCTCGGGATCGATTCCGCCATATAAAAGCTCCTGATCTCTGTCTCATTGATCCGGGGCCGTACTTTATCTGTCCAGGGTATCACCTGCCAGTAATAATAACTGTCTGGATATAGCCCTTTTACCTCAAAATAAGTACCCACTAGACCTGTTTTATATGGTGTTCTGTTCCGGTCTAGGATGTACTCCAAACTCACTTCGAAGAACAGGTCATATTTCACGGCTTCGGCGCCATCATAGATAAGCTCCCAGGATAACGGTACTGTTTTGGAATCCAGCATCTGGTTATCCAGCGGTGTAATTAGCCTAACCGACGGTATCGGAATGTGGACATCAATATTGAATGAAAACACTCCCGAATCACACTCGCCCATATGTAACCCGTCATTAGGTAGTACCGTCCAATAATATTTCGTTTTATCATTAAGTTCTTCCGGTACCTTGTAGAATGTTGCATCATCAATCGATGCAACCTGCACACTTTTATCATGGCTCTTTACCAGGTTCTTGTCGGTAGAGAGGAATAACCAATATGTGATCTTCTTCCCGATCAAGTTCTCATTGGTCTGTTCCCAACTGAACTCCGGGGTTAAGGTATACTGGATGCTATTGTCCATGGGGTTTTTGAGGCTTACCAGAGGGTACGCAGTACTTGAAGGATCACGCGTGATTACGAACTCGAACTGGCGGACGGTCTCGTTGGGGTATGTACCGTTGTCTCGTGCCGTTATATTGATCTTATGCGTACCAAATATTTGGAATGTCGCTATAAATGAAATCTCACCAGTATATTCATCAATATCAAATATATCTGTATTATCAAAAAAAGTGATCGCGTCCGTGGGATCCACGGGATCGTAGGCGGTCACGCGCGTTTCGAAGGGCAGACCTTCAAAACCCGTGAGCTTGGTACCATCATTACTCGGGAGAAGAATATTACTATTCTCCCAAAGGTTAGTGCCATTTAATATCGAGAGATCATTAATAGATAATATCTTTAAATATATTGTCTTTTCAACGAATAATTCTTCATCATCATCAGTTGCCTGGATGCTGAAGTTTTCAATCCCGAATTTATCGGCATTTGGAGTAACCTTGATCACGGGCTCTTGGTCAGGGTTAGTCTGGTTATACAAAATGTTGATAGTGGCATTTCTCAGTTTGAGGGAAAACGGCGGCTTTTGCCAACCGCCATCATCTTGAAGGCGAAAGCTCATGACATCACCCAGGTTTATATCATAGAATGCAGATTCGAGCTCTATATAAAACGGATCACTGTCCTCTTCAACGATATATGCAGTCGGGGCGGAATTGTTCCAATATGGCGGCAGATTACCTGTGCATGCGAGATTATAGTACCCTCTCTCGCCTATCCATGTTCCATCTATTTTTACAAATACCCGAAGGTACAATGTTCCATTATCCAAACAATCATACAAAATGTATTCATCGACATCCTTTCCTTTGGTCACTGCTGACGCCAGAATTTGAGTGGGGTCCTCGCCGGACAATAAGCACATGTCAAAGTCGCAATTCAAGGTACTAATGTCCAGGTCAATTTTGAGCCTCTGACCCTTTATCACATCGAATTTATAAAAGTCAGCAATGTCATGGGTATAATCAAGATAATCATAGAACTGTGCGCCTTCGGTAACATTAAACTCCGTAGCATTGCTAAACCGGTTATTATCCTCGAATGCCGGGTTGTTGGATTCCGTGAGATTAGCCACGTGTAGATTATAATTACCGGTGGCGCCAACGGTATTTGGGTAGACCTCGATGAATACATCCGAATTAACTTGCCCGACGAGCGTGAACTCGCCTTGAGAGCCGCCGGTGCCCTCTTTTGCCACGACCGAGGTACCCAGTAGATGCTTATCGGCATCATACATTCTCATCTGAACGCCGCTGACGGTAGAAGAATCATCGAGGAAAAATAGTAATAATGTAGCATTGTAAGAACCTGCAATTTCGTCGTTATTATAGTATTTGGTGCCCAGCTTAATGGGTATCTTCCAAAAATCTCGTGGGTCACCGGTGGTAAAACTCCCATTGAGCATTCGATTTATAGTCGGAGAGT
>CBFDAW010000537.1:0-3000 GCA_965602865.1 uncultured Thermoplasmata archaeon | reverse complement strand
TCTAAAATCCTTGGAGAGACCCTTGAAGAATGTGAGAGTGAAATAAAAGAATCTGGTGTAGAGAAGATCAATACCATTTTAGAAGATCTTGAAAATAGCTTATTATTTCAACCGATTAGGTTCAAAGGTACGGTTACTACAGATGATTACGGTGCCATGATGATCTGCTCAGAATTCGATCAACTTGTGCTCTCGGAGGAGGTCCAGATTAGGGCAAAAGACCTCATTAATAACATCAATTCAGATATTTGGCAGACGGGGGTGCTTTAGTTTGGCAACTAATAGGAGAAAACGCGAGGTTGCCTGGCGAGTGTTTGCCAGTGAGTTCAATTCTGCAACCGTTGAGCTGCCCACTGAAGACCAATACGCTCCTTCGTATCTACTTTCACCAATAGGTGCTTTTATTAATCGAATTTACTTCACGGGTGTACTGACCGAGAGTGAAAATGTTGGCACTGACCAAGAGCCTCTATGGCGTGGCCGTGTCTCAGACCCTACGGATGTCTTTTTTATCTCCGCGGGCCAGTTTCAACCAAATGCTGCGCGAGTTCTAGGTTCTCTCGAGGTGCCAGCATTAGTAGGGATTGTCGGTAAAGCACGAACCTATTCGCCTGATGACGCGACAACATATACCTCGGTACGCGTTGAGCAAGTTAAAACGATCTCGCAGGAATTACGTGATTACTGGGTAATAGAAGCGTGTCAGAGTCTCAACTACCGCCTGGGTTGTTTCGCAGAAGCACTTCAAATGGAGCCACCGGAGATTGAGAAATTAATGTCACTAGGATATAGTAGCACTCTTTCCAAGGGTGTCCTTGAAGCAATTAACCAGTACGGATCAATAAAAATCCAAGAATATGGTGAACTTCTGCTAACTACACTAAAAGAGCTGACCCAGGATACAAGCATCGATAGTACACTCCTCCAATCAAAACCTTCAAAACCAGAATTGGAATTTGATAAAGAAGTTGATTTTGAGTCAGAAACAACAAAAGAGATAACCGCACCAAACCAGGATGTGAAGGATCCGGTGGGTAAGGATAAGCCAACAGCTAAAAAAGAGACTGATGAAGATACCGATGATAACGATGAAACATTGGAAAAATTGGTTTTTGAAATAATTAATAGTTTAGTTGAAGAAAATCCCGAGGGTGTGATTTACGAAGATGTGCAAACGGCGGCATCAGAACATGGACTTGGGAGAGCTGAAGTGGAAGAACATATAAGTTCGTTGATCGATAAAGGAATTATTTATGAACCCTCTATTGGTTTATTCAAGGCAGTATAGTTGTTTATATTATTGCTCCTTGATAGCAATATCAATATATCTATTATCGATTTACCAAGTATAAACATCTAACAGGGATGTGAGAAATGTGTCAAAGCAAATCATTATCAAACCATATGTAGATTATGATGGGATATTAACTCTTGAAGAACGAAAAAAGATCTTGACCAGACTTGAATCCGCTTTTAGCTGGTTAGGTGCCACTATACCGGAGGAGATAGAAATAAATGGAAAGAAGATCAAGCTCCTTAAAGAGATACAGAATTTGATAATGAATAAAGTATTAACTACATCGGAAAGTGAACGTGTAAAAAAGCTCATATCTGTCTTGGAAAATCACGAGAAATTTTTAAAATCCATTGTTAGTAATGATTCAATATCTGAAAAAAAAGCTATAGAAATTTCAGATAAGATTTGTGGCATTTTACGGGCAGTACATAACCTCCGTGTCCTTATCAAAGAAGCACCTACCGCAAAAGCACTTTCAGCTAAGCAAGAGTTAATGGACAATATAGAAGATAATAAACGGTGGATTAAATATACCAAAACTATTCAATAGCTCGAACCTGTATGCATTATTTATTTATAATTAATAGCTTTAATAAAACATAAAACTTCGATTTTTAATAAAAAATATAAATGAGATGAATGTTATTTCAAATGAGATTTTGAAGTAAAAGACGGAAAAGCAACGGGTTGACAGATCATGGTAAAGAAAAAGACAGAGATAACATTGGATATCACAGTGGATGAAAAGATCAAACAAACCCGGAAAGTACTCGAGGATGCCGAGAAACGATACCAGGCAGTGATCACCAAGCGTGATGAGCTCCATAAAGAAGGTAAATTGATCAAAGAAGAGCGTGATGCACTGCACCAACAAAAAAGGGAAATGTTGGATAATATCAAGGACTTAAAGGAAGAACGAAGTAACCTGGTTGACGATATGCGAGCACATAAAAAGAAGCGCGACCAAGCCCAGAGTGAAGCAAAACGGTTGATCAACAGAAAACGCGGTAAAAACCAGGAGAAGTATCAGGATCTCATTGGGCAAATCGATGATTTAGAGGCTGAACTGAAACTCATGGATTACAAATATCAGACCGAGCCGTTGAATTTTGAGAAAGAGAAGGAGTACTTGGATTCGATCAGGGTGAAATATAAGAAATTAATAGAATTGCGAAAATTAGAACCTGATCACAAGATACTATTGGGAGAGATCGATGATATAAATGAGCGTATCACGGCTCTATTTAAACTGGCTGACTCTGAGCATACGGAAGTGGAAAAGTTCTATAAGAAATCACAAAAGGTTCATGAGAAGATACAAAATATTAATGAAGAGATCAACCATCTGGTAGAGGAAGCAAATAAAAAACATGAGGAGTTCATAAAGTTAAACGAGCGTGCAACGCATTTCCATAAACGTGCAATGGAGATGCGCGGTAAGGTATTAACGATCCGTCGCGAGCGACGCGAGATTTTATCCAATGCTAGAAAGATCGTAGAGGATATTAACCTGGCGGTGAAAGAAAAATTGGAAGACGAAGATGAACTCGATAAGGCAGCTAAGGATGCTGTTAAAAAATTGAAGTCGAAGGGTAAGATCGAGCTGTGAAATTTTTTTTATACTTTAAATTCTTTTATTATTTTTGACAATTCATTAAAAATTTCATCTTCCATATCTCTATGCAATTCACGTTTAGCTGTTT
>CBFDAW010000536.1:0-3005 GCA_965602865.1 uncultured Thermoplasmata archaeon | reverse complement strand
TGCCAAATTAGACCTAAATTATATATACTTTAATAATTAAATAGCCCTATATTAATCCAGAATAGTGATGTTTATGGAAAAATGGACCGGACCTTTAAAAAAGATCAACGATTATAAATTTGAGATTCCTCAAAATTATAGATCGGATATGAATACTTCTGGGATTATCTATGTCAATGAAACATTATTGACCGAACTCCGGAAGGACATGGCGCCCGAGCAAGTGGCGAATGTAGCGACCTTACCGGGCATCCGAGGCGCCTCGATGGCGATGCCGGATATTCATTGGGGTTACGGATTTCCCATTGGCGGCGTAGCAGCCATGGATGCCGATGAAGGCGTCATCTCACCCGGTGGAGTCGGCTATGATATCAATTGTGGCGTACGCTTGATTCGGACAAAACTCAAATTCGATGACATTAAACAGGATATCAAACCTTTAGTTGATTCCATGTTTAAAAATGTGCCCTCCGGGTTAGGGTCAAAAGGTAAAGTTCATATAAATCACCGTCAGCTGGATGAGGTTCTGGTAAACGGTGCGCGTTGGGCGGTGGAGAACGGTTATGGTTGGGAGGAGGACTTGGAATATCTGGAAGAGAACGGCAGGATGCCCGAAGCAGATCCAAGCCTGGTGAGTCATCGAGCAAAACAGCGCGGTCTGCCGCAGCTGGGCAGCCTTGGAGCAGGGAACCACTTTTTAGAGATACAGAGCGTTGACAAAATATTTGATAAAATAGCAGCTGAGAAACTTGGACTATTTGATGAGAAGCAAATCGTAGTTATGATCCATACCGGCTCGCGCGGGTGCGGGTACCAAATCTGTGATGACCAGATTAGAGAGATTGGCAAATTCTTCCAAAAAGATGGGAGGAGGTTTAACTCACAAAAGTTCAATATAAATTTACCTGACCGTCAGCTGGTATGTGCACCTGTAAACTCTAAGACCGGCGAGAATTATTTTAAAGTAATGAAATGTGCAGCCAATTATGCCTGGGCGAACCGTCAGATGATCGTTCACTGGATCCGGCAGTCATTCGAAGAAGTGCTCCATAAAAACGCTGATGAACTCGGGCTGGAGATAGTATACGATGTGGCACATAATATTGCCAAATTAGAAGAACATGTAATAGATGGTAAACGTAAGAAAGTGTATGTCCACCGAAAAGGTGCAACACGTGCCTTTGGTCCTGGGATGGCGGAGATTCCTGAAAAATATAGAGATATAGGTCAACCGGTACTTATCCCCGGCGATATGGGCACATCAAGCTATGTGCTGGTTGGCACCGAGAAGGCGATGAACGACTCCTTTGGGTCCACTTGCCATGGAGCCGGTCGGCGGATGTCGCGCTCAGCAGCAACACGGAATTTCCGGGGTGATAAAATAATTACTGACCTCCAGGCAAAAGGGATATATGTAAAAGCAGCGAGCACTAAGGTAGTTGCCGAGGAAGCACCAGATGCCTATAAAGATGTGGATTCCGTTGTAGAAGTTACCCATGGTGCAGGCATCTCAAAAAAAGTTGCACGCATGCAGCCCTTGGGTGTAGTAAAAGGGTAAAGCTTTTTTATTCGATAATTTGTACCTGTAAATAATTTTAACATAATAATTAACAGTAATTAAAATTATAAAGATGAAGGACGATGTGAGCTAATGAAGTGTTCAGAATGCGGTGAGCTAGCTGATGAAGATGCCACGATCTGTCATAACTGTGGTAAAGCATTTTCAAATTCCGCTCAAGATCAACAGGGGCCCAATAAATACTATTGTGACGTCTGTCATGAAGAATTGGAATATATTACCACATACAAACAATGGTATTGCTATAATTGTCAAAATTATGTAGACCTTCCTATTCCATCAACCACTACCGACGCCGAAGAAGTACCCGTTGAAGTGCCCGAAGAAGTGCCCAGTGCGGACTCACAACCAGAGGTCGCATGGGATGGTGAGGAGGACACCTTGGAGGATGAAAACGACAAGATCTACGAGGAGGAGTATGATGACACGAAAGACACTGATGCGAGCACCATCGAGAATACGATCAGTGAAGAATCAAGAGTTGATGAAATTGTAGCCATGTCCGATGAAGAGGTAGATTTTGAGATTGACCCGGATTATAATGAGATAGATGTAGCCGAAACAACGTCGATACCCAAACAAACTGATTTGGATACCGATATAAAAAAGAAAGCATTATCAAAACTACATCAGGCGTGGTTAAAGGTTAACAATCTTAAAGGTTTGAAATCCGATATTGAACGAATTTCTCAGCTCGAGGTAGAACTTGAAAGTGCCCTAAAGGGAGATTACGATCCGAAAGATATTATAATTTTAGCTGATGAGAGCCTAGATGAACTTGTAAAACTTGAGAAAGTGCTTAAAGAAGAAATCCATAATGAAATATCGAACCTATTTCATTTTGTGAATTCTAAAATTCTTCTGGCGAAAAAGATAGGATTTAATGTTAATATTTTGGAAGATAAGCTAGATACGTTTTCTTCTTTGATAGCCATGGGTGAATACCATAGAGCACGTAGTGAGCTCGAGGCGTGTTTACAAAATATATTCGAACTACCTAAAACTCAAAATGAGATTATGATCGGTTTAAATGAACAATCCGATTTAATCCAGGAGCTTTTAGAACCACAATCGAGAAAAGTATTTAGAAAAAAAACATTATTTTATCACACCAGTTTGGGGTAAAAATCAATGGACAATCCTGAGATCGACCAGATGGTTTCTGAAATTGCTAATGATAGTATTTCAGGCGCTAGTAAGCTCGCGAGACGGGCATGTGAGTGTTTGGATGCGTTTGCCGGGTGGGTGGTAGATAATGACAAGAATGAAACACCTGAGAGCTACAAAAAAGAGCTTATTACCATTGGTCAAGATCTGGTCCGTGCCCAGCCCTCAATGGCGTCGGTGATCAATGCGGTAAATGAGATAATTTCTTCCACATATAATCAATCTGCCACGCTGGCTGCGGAGGTTGGGTTTGATGAAA
>CBFDAW010000535.1:0-3014 GCA_965602865.1 uncultured Thermoplasmata archaeon | reverse complement strand
TTACTGTTGCAGAGGACGGGATCGTCGTCACGTTTTCGAACGCGGGCATATAGAAATTATCTTTATACCAACGATACCAAAATTTCAAATTATTTTTATGCGTTTCGATATCATTTTCGTTTGTAACCTTTACCATCAGGTTATCCAAGGTTTTTGGTTTCGGGGGGAATATCGCCACATCAGGTCTACCCGGGACATTGTTTAAAACACGGATATTTATCATATCATATACTTCAGTATCGGTATCATTACATGTAATATTAAAAACATAGTTACCCAAATAGTCATTTTTTTCCGGCATAAAGTCCACTTCCCAATGATCGGTTTTGAATAATATATTTTCTTTATAAATTTGATACCACTCGGAATCATGAAGTGATCTATACTTAGCCTTAATAACTAAATTATTCTTGGGGGTTTCAATATCGGCGGCACTGATTAGGATCTTCAATGTGTTAGTTCGATTCACAAGTGCATCATATGGTAATGTACTGATATCTTCGATGATCGGGTCGTTATTTATTACTTTAATAAAAATTGAATTAAAGTAAGAATACATATATTGAAAAATATCCTTTCAGATAAACCTGAATTCATAAAACCCCAGTTCGGCGTCTGCAGCGGGCGTGAAGTTGCAGTCCCAATGGTCGGTTTTATAATGGGGTATAGACAAGTACTCGTTCTGCCATGAAGTATCCAAGGGCGATTTATAATCTATTTGTAGGTTCAAATCATATTCGAGTTCTTCACGGTCGGTTAAATTAAGCTCAATACACACAGAATGTGTTCTGTACACGATTTTCGGTGAGGTAATATTAATGATCTTTGGTGGTGTATTATATGTCCAATTTATTGACCAATCATATAGGCACGGTGTGGCATAACCGGTGGATTCAAAGCTAGCTTTTAAAATGACTGATGGATGCCCAATGGAAGAGATCGACGAGAGATCAATCATAGACTCTCTGACATTCTCGAAACTCGTAATGCTTTGTTGTGTAGCACCATCTAATATCGAGACATTAACGTATGTCCCACTAGGCTCAGTTTTGTTTATTAATACCTTATTATAATATGTTAAATTCGGCAAGGTAATGGTCTCGGAGGTTAAGATACCCTGGGTTTTGAATTTGGATTTTGCCAGACCGATTTGGTGTATTGAGCCGTCAGACGCCGAGTAATACATATTA
This sequence comes from uncultured Thermoplasmata archaeon, assembly GCA_965602865.1. Lineage (GTDB taxonomy): Archaea > Thermoplasmatota > Penumbrarchaeia > JAEHCK01 > JAEHCK01 > CBFDAW01. The sequence goes on along the minus strand of CBFDAW010000535.1, from coordinate 1,824 downwards.
TATTGTTTGTCTTTGAAAATTACCTTGGGACAATGATTCGAGTAATCATCCCAAGTGCCAGAAGGTCCCCTTTTTACTACAGGATTATTTGAATATTTAGTCCATGAGACACCATCATTAGAATACACATAATAAATTCTAGAATTAGGCCCCAAGTCATGAGTATACCACCCTAAATATTGATTATTTATTGGTAAAACATATAAATCAAGTGCCCCGGCACCATTACCACTTGGGCCAGATAAGATTGGATTATTTGGGTATTTTATCCAATCTATCCCGTTATAAGATGTTGCATAACCAATTTTATCATTATTTGTTGATACTTTTCGACCGGTATACCACATTTTATAAATATATCCGTCAAAATATATGTTTGGAGCATGAACAGCCTTATCTTCCCATGTACCACTAGAACCAATTTCTACTACAGGATTATTAGAATATTTTTGCCAATTGATTCCATCACTAGATGTTGCATAACCTATTTGTACTTGTCCGGAACTTGACCTGCCCTGGTACCACATTTTATAAATCTTCCCATCGTACCACACACTTGGTCTCCCGATTTGGATGCCATCCCATGCACCACTAGATCCCTTTCCTAACACCGGGTTACCGCTGTATTTTGTCCAAGATACTCCATCATTAGAAGTTGCCAAACCTATCTCCCACCTTGAGCTCGAACTTATTCCTGTATACCACATCATGTAATCCGTCCCATTAAATATGACCCCGCATCTGGATGCACCATTATCATCCCAACTTGAGGATGGGCCATCAATTATTATTGGATTATTTGAGTATTTATTCCATTCAGTAATCGATGTCTTCAACCATTTCTCACCATCACTTTCAGTTAAATTCTGAGAGGTTTCTTTTAATTCACCAAATAATGTGTCTCTCCATGCATTACTAGCGTTCCAACTCACACCCCAGTAATGTAGAATCGGTGAAGAAATGCCAGAACCCTTAAATGTAGCATTTAATTTTATTGATGGGTATTTAATAGGATCAATATACGATATATCAAATTCGCCCTCATCGGTATATTTTGGACTGCCGGGGATAGGTTGATTAGTCGTTGTATTTAAAATTGTTATATTTAAAGAATTTCCAGAAGTTTGGGTTTTATTTATTATTAAACTATCCCAAACCATATTTGGTGGCAGCTTAATTGGTTCGGATGTGAGATTAGCTCGATAGATCTTTGAATAGGTTCCATTCGCATATATATCTTTAATTTCTCTAGCCGAGCGAGCTATATTTGAAATTCGAATTTCATCCATTAAACCGTTATAATAATCAAATTTAATTGAAGAATCACTGGTATAATAACCCAAAGCAAGTTTATCACTTGTATCACTCATACTACCCACTTTAGAAACTGGTGATGCATCAATTTTACCATCAACATATATTTTCATTAATGACTGATCCCAGGTTACTGTAACGAAGTGCCATTTGCCATCATTTATTGGTGTATTTCCATTAGATACCGTAAATGAACCTGTATCAATAACCCATCTTACGTTTCCAGAATCATTTATAAGTAATTGATAGCTATCACTATCAAAAAATCTTTTTTTTACTATTGGAAAAACTTCTCCTGTAATGGGTAAATCAGTAAAATTTAACCATGCGGAAATTGTAATGCTCCCAGTTATACTTAAACTAGGACTATCAGGAACATCAATATAATCATCAGCACCATCAAAATTCAACCCTCTTTCGAATTTTCCAGTTATCCAAGTAGGTAAATCTGTTCCTAATCCATCACCACCTAAGATTCCATCATTATCATAATGGGTTTCGTCATAAATT
>CBFDAW010000534.1:0-3016 GCA_965602865.1 uncultured Thermoplasmata archaeon | reverse complement strand
TGGAATGGATCGAGGAGGTGGAGGGAAGAGAAGAGTGAATATCATCTATTTAATGTAATCTATTTTTTTAAAAAAACACTCATAGATTGGAAATGAGTTACCACTCGGTGTTGGGAAATGATATTTCGAGTGGGTAAGGCAAGAACTTGGTGAGCATTAAAATATCTAAATTAATAGTCCGGGGTAAGGTATGGTCACCTACAACGATTGGGAAAGATTGGGAGGAATAAATACAACGATTGGTATACGAGTTGTTGTAGTTAACTACAATAGATGGGAAATGTCCAGGTAGTATTTGAGGGTGTAGAAAAAGGTGGCTTAGGCATTAACAGAAAATGAAGCTACTGTTTCTCCTGGAAATAGATATCAAAAAGGTAATTTTCCCTGGATATCTATTTTCAAATGATGACGCTTCCGTGATTGCATTTATGAGATAACGTTTTTGCCCAAGCAAAAAGGGAGGACGGCGGGATTTGAGGCGAATAAATGTGATAAAAAAAGGGTAGGAAAGTAAAAGTTGAAAACTCGGGTAGGGAGGGATTTGAGATTTAAATTAATTCTTTATGAAATCCACAAGTTTTATAACTTGTATACCTTCAATACTTGTATTTGATTTTCCGATGATAAATTTATTCTTGACATTTTTCTTTTTAAACTTTATTAGATGTTTAATATTATCTATGGTTATATTATCTCTGAACTTCACTTCGTAAATGATTTTTTGTGCCAAAAAATCTAATTCCTTACCATTAATATCAATGTACCTTATTGATCCTGATTTTGGATTTTTTTTATTAAGAGAGATATATACGAGATTTTCTGCAATAGCTCCTTTTTCGATACTCCCGCCTATGACATTTAAAATTCCTAGATCTGTGATATAAACTTTTTTGGGTCCATATATTCTTTCATTAGGGGTACCGTCTTTTTCTACAAGGTCCACTAAAAATGTCTCTTGAAAATATGAGATATAATTTCTAATAGTCTCATGGTTTAATTTAAGCAATCTCCCGAGCTTTGATGCAGTAACTTTTTTTCCGACTCGGTTGCATAACAAGTAGAATAGATCTTTCATTAATAATGGATCTTTAATATTATATCTGATCGCAATATCTTTGTAGATAATATCTTCAACAACTTCTTCGACATACTGGGGATCAGAACTAAGAACATATTCAGGCAATCCTCCTATTTCCATGTATTCTTCGAGATATTTATCAAGCAGGTATTTCTCGGAGGGTTTAACTGAAATCTTCCTAAATTTCAAGAATTCCTTAAAGGACAAAGGAAAAACATTCATTCTTCCATATCTTCCAATCATTGCACTACTTTTATGTTTAATCAATAAACTATTTGACCCAGATGCTATAATGAAAATGTTTTCTTCCAAATCATAAATGGCTTTCAGCTCGGATTCAAAACTTTCCCGGTTTTGTATCTCATCTATTAAAACATAGATCCTTTGGTTTCTTTTAATTTTGAACATTTTTCGATATTCATCGATTATTTGATCAATAGAGGAGGATTTAAAAGCAGGATGATCAATAGATAAGAATAGAATGTGGTCAGGTTTAATAGATTTTAGTTTGTGTGCGATGAATTGTTTCATAATTGTGGTTTTACCGCTCCTTCTTAGACCATAGATCAGAACATGTCTACGAGCTTCCACTAATTTTTCCAGATCTTTTAGATATGATTCTCTTAATATTCCTGGCGATTCGTATTTTCTTTCCCACCATGGATTATATTTTGGTAGTAGTTGATCGAGCATGATATAACACCGTTCGATATGAGTTATGCATTTCTTCATTTAAATATATTGCGTTTATAAATCGCAATTAATTAAAGACATTACTATTATTAATCGCATATTTTGATTAGAATTTTGATTCTCAAAAGCAATTAATACATAAATTTAGAGTTAAAAACATATCAGATAAGGGATAGCTGAAAGTAATTATTTTCATCAAAATAAGCACATGTAATTTTTCTCAATGGAATTCCAGTACGTTTGTTGATCGCTAGCGCGTATAAAAATAACTGTTCAGCTGAAGTCTTATCTGACTTTTTTGCGTCAGGCTTATAATCAAGTATGTGGATTTTGGAAAACCTCTGCTGGAGAATGTCGATGTGGCCGGAGAGTGGTTCATCGAGTGTTAATCCGAATTCTTTTCGATCCTGTGTTGTGATTTCGTCTGGTTTGATGTAAACTGGCACTTCGATGGCCACTGTGGTGGAGTCGTTGAACCCTTTTCTACTAATGATATATTTATAATATTATTCGTACAAAAGCGTTCACGGAAAAATTGTGAGGTAAATCTCACATGCAAACCTTCGGTTTGCCCACTCAACGGCCATGCCATTTCGTGGGTTCCCTCAGGGATGCTACGCACCCTTCGAATGCCCTTCGGGCATATTTGCTTTTTATAAATAATTTTGGTGTCGTTCGCGGTTGGTTTTTGCCAGGGTGAGTGCGAGCTCTGCGAGTTTGGGGGCGTTGTTGTCCTTGGTGGTCTTTTGTGGTATTAGATCGATTCTGAGTTGTGAGCACCGCGGGCCGGCTTTGAAAGCGGAATCTGGGATGAAGTATGGTACATTGGTGATAGATGTGATGTAGGTTTTGAGCTGCGGGAAGAAGCGCTTGGAGAAGTTGGTTTTTAGAGCCCTTTTGAAAAACATGATAGAATTCTTCGAATTCAATCGAGGTCTCAAAATTCAGTTTAACTATTAATTTTAGTAATTTTGACACAGCCCTGGGAAAACCGGTGCCATAAATGGCACATGCTCGTTTCACTCGCCCGCTCAACGGCCATGCCATTTCGCGGAAATCCTCGGGTTCTACGAACCACTCGGATGCCCTTCGGGCAACTTGAATTCGTATACCTGCTGGTGGTGAAACTTCTTGGATTTTATTACATCAATTGGGTCAATCTCGTATTTTTTTCTCAGGCGTATGAAGGTGAGCTCGTCTTCGTATCTTTTTATCCATGTAGCAATTGTTGACACTGGTATCTTT
>CBFDAW010000533.1:0-3019 GCA_965602865.1 uncultured Thermoplasmata archaeon | reverse complement strand
AAAAACGACACCGATTACCTGATGGATGGTACTCTTAACCGAAAGGGCATGAATTCTTTTTATTCATCATTAATTTTAAACAGAATTATTACCCCTAAAAACATTTTCAAAAAAAATTATTCTAGGTTTCTTATAAGAGAGAATCCCACTACCACCGGTCAGTAGACTGGTGGAATTCTCTCTTTAAAGATCCTCATTCTCTTTTTCTGCTGCCGCCGGTAACCGTGGCGGTTTCATAGTAATTTCCGGGAGCGATTCATGCCCTGTTGTATATAGCGTGGTTCTCCGCTGCAACTCTATTGACTCTTGAGGTATAGTTGCATCTGGATCTTGTCTGGGTTCGCGTCCATGTACCGGTGGATACTCGCCCTCAGTTCTCGTCGACTGGTGGTAGCCCACCGATGAGGTGTGAAACTTGGTCGGGGACAGCTTTACTAAACTGTATGGCGGATATGCTGTCGTGGATTCTACCGGCACAAATTTTTGGACGCTGGGTTTTTGCTCGCGGTAACGTGGTTTTTCTCTTAGGTAAAGGATCAATAATAAGACCAGGATAATTACGATTACGATATTAAAGCCCATTGCCCAGAGCGTTAGGTCAGATTCACTTTGTTTTTCTTGGGCGTCTTCGGATTTGACCACCGGGAATTCATTGATTACGATTACGCTCTCGTCCGATGCCTGGCTGCCATCATCATCCGTTGCCGTAAGTATTACGTTATATTTACCTGGCTGCGCATAACTGTGTATAACTTCTTCACCTGTTCCTTGTTGAGCATCACCAAAATTCCAACTAAAAGTTAGATTAACTCTATCAGATAATGTATCAGAGCTATCATATGCATTGAATAGAATTGCACTTTCGGGGTAGGTATTTCTAGTGGAGGGAGTTATAACCGCCGTAGGTTTAATATTTTCAACCTCGATGGTTTTTGTTTTCGAATCCGATTCACCATTATCATCCGTAACGGTCAATTTCAGTTGATATTTACCAGTTTTATAATATTCGTGATTCCGGATTTTACCGAACTGCTTCATTGAGCCATCACCAAAATCCCAGGAATAATTAAGGCTAATTAAATCCGATGCCGAATCTTCTGATTCGCTTGCATCGCACTTTACCACCTCGCTCTCGTCAACTTTTCGGGAACTTACTGAAATTTCTGCCTCAGGCTCGAGATTTGTCACTACAACCCAAACCGAAGCCTCGGCACTTGCAAAGTCATCATCTTTCACACTTAAAACCGCTTGGTATTTACCTTCCTCATTATATGTATATTCAAATTCAGGCGTATTACTCCATGGTGTGGGTGGTATATCCGGTACACCTAAATCCCAGGAATATTGCAGTGATTCCAAATCCAAGGGTGTATCCGTCCCCGAACCCGTTAACCGAACAGTTTCGTCTTCAAATATACTTTGATCTTCCATTACCACCTCACATGTAGGTGCCGCGTTCAATACAGTAATAGTGTTTAAAGCGGTATTTTGTGCACTGTCGTCATCCACCACAGTTAATGAAACGGTATATATCCCCTCATCATCGTAAGAATGCGAGTTCATGATACCCTGACCTGATTGGCTGTCACCAAAGTCCCAAGAATAGCTCAGGGTATTAATATCCGACGGGGTGTCAAATGATTGGTCGGCATTGAATTTTATCATCTCATTAACATTTACGGTAGTTTTATTGATATCCATTACAGCATTCGGCAGGATATTATTAATTTCCACCTTGGCGGTATCACCATCTACTGCTTCATCATCATCCATCACGAATAATCTAACGGTATAATTTCCTTCGTTGGTATAGGAATGGTTCGTCATCGAACTACTATACCAGTCCGTAACATTACCGTCATCAAAGTCCCATCTATAGAATAGCGAATCCAAATCAGAGTATGAATCAGAGCTACTACTTCCATCAAAAATTATAATCTCATCTTCATCCCCGCTTAAGTCTTCACCTGCAACTGCAGTGGGTTTCACATTATTGACCGTGATCGAAATCGGTGCGGTTGCCGAAAGACCCCAACTATCAGTAATCTTAAATTGCGACTCATAAACACCTTTTTGATAATAAGTATACTCCATCACCGCCGTCGAAGTGGAATTCCAGTCATAGATGCCATCATAATCGAAATCCCATTCATATTTTGCAATGCTCCGGTTTGGGCTATCCGGGTATGAAATGCTACCCGCACCCGAAAACGTAAATTCCTCATCTTCAAAAACAGAAGTTTTCGAAGCCTCGGCAGTGGCGGTTAGTCCCAGATCAGCGGTGTACTGAAGCGCCCCATCTACTAAATCTTGCCGCATTTCATCGCCGTAGATAAAGGTACAGTACTCATCCTCGCCATCTAACCAGAACTTAAAGAATGAGATCGTATACTCTAAATGGAAGGGCCCTCCATGACTCGAACCCTCGAGTTTAATATATGATTTAATCGGGTTTGCCGCGGCATAGTACGCATCCGAGCTCGGGAGGAATGTACTATCCTGGGCACCGGAGACCAGTTGTAAAGGAACCAAGAGGTTCTGTGTATTTGCCTGACCGGAATCGTAGTTAGGTCCTGCGGCTGCGCAAAGCGGAGAGACGCCTTTGAACCGTGGGTCTGCTATAGCACCAGCGATAGCTGCCCAGCCACCATTAGAATGCCCCGAAGCACCATAGCTGGAAGTTTTTATTGCATTATAAAAAATCGATGTCGAGTTAGAATTTTCAGCATCATAATAATTTAGGACATCAGATTGAGTATCCACAACCAGTTGGTTACATGGCCCTCCGGTACCCACGATGGTTATTATGTACCCCCATGATGCAATTACGGAAAGTACTGAGCTATAACTGGTTTCATACCCGCCTGCACCAGGTGCAAAGACTAAACCCGGATACGGTGCATTGGACATATCTACACCACTCGATGTGCCGGGATAATATATTCTAGCTGGCACATTGCTGTACCCCACCCGGGGAAGGTTAATAGTAATATAATAGGTAGAATGCGGTCCATTTCCC
>CBFDAW010000532.1:0-3073 GCA_965602865.1 uncultured Thermoplasmata archaeon | reverse complement strand
GTTAAACGAAAATTAAACAGAGCCTAACGAAGTGGCTCCCGAACCCGAGTATAATGGAGTGAGATATCAAATTAATTTTAGTTTTACGTTTTATTAATTTGATTATTTGTAGAGTAAAAGATAAGGGTAAACCCTAAATCCAAAATTACCAAATCAGGTTTTATTTAAATTTAAATACTGAAATATACAATTTTTTACCCGGCAATTAAAAATCAATGATTTGAGGGCTCGTTTGGAACTTCCCCTCTCCCGCCAGTGATTACCTATATAAATAAATCGTAACGGTCTAACCAACTATTAGTATCATTTCAAAATCGTAGTGGTCTCCCCCTCGACCTGTACGATTGCGCCAACAATCGGAGAAAAGACCTTATTATTCTTTTATCAAATTCAATACTACACTCGCCGGGGTGCAATATTTCATATTGCGGCTATCACATCACTGCACGCAAGAAATTTTATATCAAATAGAATATCTCCATTCATTTTAAAACATATATTGGTTCGATCATATGACCGGTAGATTCTTACTTAGATCCATCCCAATAATTCTAATCATTTTCTTGCTCCTAAGCATGATGCCGGGTTCTTTGGCAAAGGGAGAATCAAACCAGGTAACATTATACTATGGCGATAGCGGTGAGTTAAGTACCACGGAACCGGCGAATGCACAAGATCAAACCGTCTCAGTAAATCCCAGTTTGGTGTTATCATCCACAACTATCGGGAGCTGGTCCACTACCCCCCTGGCTAAACCGTTAACAATCTCCGGCACGGTAACTTCAACGATCTGGGCATCTGGCATAGGCACAGCATATTTTGAATTCCGGCTATTACTGGATAACGACCCGATAGGAATAATCCTAACTTCCGACTCGAAAAGACTTAGCCAAACACCACAAGAGTTTACGGGTACACAACCCGGACTGGATTTTGCAGTGGCTCCTGACGCCGTATTTGGCATTGAGGTTCAAATCTATTTTAGAGGAGTTCAATGTAACGTATATTGGGGCAGCACCGAGCACCCGAGCGAAGTTAGGGTATCTTGTGATTCTGTTTCAATAAGTAATCCGAGTTACAAGTTCGATCCTGGTTCACAGAAAGTAACCATCAATACAACTATCGTTTCCGCTTTTGGCATGGTTGACATCGTAAGCTATGATCTCCAAATCTCAGGACCGACCACACCTGAAAATCTATATGCAAAAACGACAGGATTGGAGGATGAGCGGTGTTATGCAGCGTGGGTGTGGGAGTATGGTAAAGATAAAATACAAACCGGAGAAGAGTATCAAGTAACAGTAGAGGTCGAAGATAATAGCGGTAATTTATGGTCGAAAAGTGCTGAGGAATCAATCGTTATAGAACCAGACCAAGAAGCGGCGGTATCATCTGATGTAATTCAATTAATAGTAATTTTAGTAATTGTGCTTATAGTTGGGTTTTTGGTTGCATATAAATTATTTATTGGTAAAATCATACATGAAAATATCAGCCTTTTAGGTCAAAACACCGAGTATTTCTCAGATTATAAACTGTTAATAGTGAGCGAAGTACTGCATTCTTTTGCTTGGTACCTGCTACTTGTGATTTCTTTATTTATTTTTAGTGCTGCATGGTCAGGGTGGGGTGCGTTTTTAGTTGGGTTGAATGAAGGTATGTACCAGACAATTTCCGTGTTGTTGTTTTTAAGTCTTGCAAAAGGATCTGATACTCGAGGAAAAAGAAAAAACCTGTTATTGTCTTTATTAATAATCGGCGCAATTTTGCTATTTATCATGGCGTGGGTTTCGCTGGTGCCTAGTCCCGGTATTACAATAGTTATAATTATTATTTTATTCACGCTGTTCGTATTATGTTATTATGGTACGGATAATTTAGAGCTCGCCCTAGTTACCGAATATTTCCCTGAGAAGGTTAGAGGGAAAGCGTATGGAATACTGAGGGCAATTGGTAATATTGGTGGTTTAATTGGCGGCGTTCTTAGTGGTTATTTTTTCGATGTAATTGGTTTTTGGTTCTGCTTTATGTTGGCAGGATTTATTATGCTTGCTTCATTTTTCGTTTTGTTTCCTATAAGAGATGTCGGTTTTGAAAAAAAGGAATTGACACTTTCAAATTGGTTCCAAAACTTTATCTCCGAGATCAAACAAAGTAATAAAAAATTAAGAAGTTGGGCGAGTAAAGTATCCCAAGCGGCAAAATTAGTAAAAATTGAAGACTATCTTTTCAAGTTCAAGAATCAAAAGCAAATGACACTATTATTTTATACTACATTATTCACTTTAATAGCCTATGGGATGATCGTCCCGTTTATTTTCGTGTTCTTGAGCGAAGTCCGCGGTGAATCCGCGACTGTTTTGAGCTTAGTATATACTATTTTTGGTATAGCTATATTTTTACCACTCAATCAGTTTGCGGCAGGGTGGTTATGCGACAAATATGGTGCTCGAAAAGTTTATGCCGGTGCAATCTTCGCATATATTGGTCTTTGGGGTATTTTTAATTTGACCATACCAATTACATCGAGTAATGTCATAGTCATGGCCGTATTTATCTTCCCCATTTGGCCATTCTTATGGATAGGTTATAAAATGTTTGTAGCGAATATTACACCTAGAACCGAACGCGTGCGCGGGTTAACATCAATCCGACTTGCATTAGGTATTGGTATCGTTATTGGCTCGGTTGGCGGAGGTGTTCTGTTGTCTTATCTACCTTACGAAACTGTGTTCCAGTCGGCGATGGTCTTCACCTTTATTGCGGCGGTTTTGGCGGGAGTTCTTTTAAAGATGTCCGGTGAAGATGAAACAATCGAAATAGTTTAGGTGCGAGATCTAACCTTATTTATGATCCTTTTCCATTATTTTTCTAATCTTTATAAGCTCATTAAGGATTTCAGAATCCACAGATCTTGATCGATGAATCTTTTCTATTTTTTTATCGCTTTTTTCTCCTAAGCCGCTTCCTGATTTCGATTCTTTTACTCTATCCATTATTGTTTTTCTCAATGCCTCAGGGTCCGTTATTACTGGCATATAAACTTCCGCGGCAAACAAACCTTCAGAGCCAC
>CBFDAW010000531.1:0-3092 GCA_965602865.1 uncultured Thermoplasmata archaeon | reverse complement strand
TTAGAATTTTTTTCATTTTTATCTTAAAAAATACTTAAGTTAGCGCTTATGGGGGGACCACTACGATTATAAAATAATTATAATCGTTGGGGAGATCGTTAGGATTTATTTGCGTAGGTAATCACTAGCGGGAAGGGGGAGACCACTACAATATTAATATAATAATAATCGTTGGTTGGAGTGTGATAAGATCCTAACGAGCCCTCAAACGATTGATTTTTAATTGCTGGGTAAAATCCCAACCTCAAAACCCAAAATAAAATAAGTAACACGCAAATCTTCAATTAATTTGATATATCACTCCGTTATCCTCGGGTTCGGGATCCACTTCGTTAGGCTCTACTTAATTTCCGCTTATCAGGCTCTGATTATATTTCGTTGGTTTAGGCTCGTGTACTTGATCATAGCTGTTAACCCCGATCCTGATTAAACAAAAATAAATCAGAGCCCGATCCTATCTCAGTAAAAATGAATCAGCACCCGCTCCTATTTCAGTAAAAATAAATCAGCACCCAATCTCGAAAAGTGATAATATGACGAGTGAGGAATAATCCAAACGAACCCTCGTGCCCTCGCACCAGCGATTTACTTCATTATAAAATCAAAGCGATCCTCCCCTCTTGCCAACGAGTATAATCGTCATAATATCATAGTGGTCGATTGATATTCAATTGTACATATCAATATTGAAGATTGCGATTATTTACTAATTTTTCATTTATTACCAATAACTATAAAACTATCATAAATTATAATAATCATATTGGAAAAAAAAATTGAATGTTATAAACTTTAAAAAATAACAATGATCGTGAGTTTGTAACTGATACAAATTTGAACATGAATACGAAATCTTAATGTATGATATAATTCAATTTTATTCAAGAATGGAGGAATATCCAATGTATAGAACTCATTATGGATCCCTTGGGATTTGCTGTATTTTGATATTATTTTTGATGCTGTTGGGCTCGATGTCAGGGTCAGTTTTGGGTTTTAATGAGATTTCATCGCCGGATGATGACTTCTCGGAAATTCAATTGACACCTGTGGGATTAACCACCACGGCACTAACTGAAGAACAGATTATACGGAGTCCCAATGTAACAGATCACTATGATAAACTCGGTTACGCAAGGGAACCAAATTACCCTGATGCCGAGGGTACGATAGAAAATAGCGTCTCGGAAGAAACTGAAATACCTTCGATAAAAACTACCCCCAGCCAACCCGAGATATATCCATCCATAGGGTCGCAGTCTAAAATTAAGTCTTTCACGATACCAGTATCTTTTTCGGAACCTCGGATTATAACCGAAAATGGTTATTCACGAATTGAATTAGCCGATTGTACGGCAACCGGCGCACCAGGCGAACCCGAACTGATGGCAAAAGTATTGAATTTTAAATTTAAACCATTGACCGAGTTCAATACAATCGAGTTCGCACCAAAGACGGTTATTACGGATAGTTTACCACACCAACTGCAACCGATCCAGGAGCCAATCCCTCTTAGTTTAATAGACACATATTCAAAAAAAGTATTTGACGCTACCTTGCCGGATCCAAGCATCTACTCGGTACAAGAACCATACCCCAAACAGTGGTTCTCGATCGATTCCGGGGTGGGGATCGACTCGGACAACGATGATACTACATTATTCGTAAATATTAAACTATTTCCAGTTAGATATATCCCGACTCGAAATGAGTTTTTATATGCACCTGAAGGGACACTTAACATTGCATTCACCCCGCCACCCGAGAAAGAGTTAAATGAACGATTGTATAGTGGTTTAGGCATCGATAATTATGTGAAAGATGATGATGGCGTCGAAAATAGTGCCCAAAATAGCGCCGCACCTTCTCGGCACCCGAGCAGAGATGTCAATTATAGACTTCTGATAATCGGACCAAAGAAATTCGAAGAAAATTTAACTAAACTTGCTGATTTCAAAACCAGCACCGATCTACCGGCAATATTTGTGAATATTACTTCAATAAACGATGGCACTTATTTCACAGCTTTTGGTCGTGACCAGCAGGAAAAAATCAAATATTTTATTTTCAATGCAAAGAAATCGTGGAATATCACAGATGTGATTCTAGCCGGGGACAGCAACCAAGTGCCGCATAGAAATGTTTTCATAGATGACACTATACATATGATGGCAGGTAACATTCCGGCAGATCTATACTACGCTGATGTTTTTGATTCTGAACTTAAATTCTGTGATTGGGATCTTGACGCAGATAATACTTTTGGGGAATATATCAATGGTGAAATTGATGGTACAGATATGTACCCCGATGTATTTCTCGGGCGCTTGCCTGCTGATTCCGTTGAAGAAATGGAAATATTAGTGAATAAAATCATCAATTATGAGGTTAGTACATCAGGCCAGCCATGGTTCGATAATATTACCATGTGCGGTACTAACACGTTTCCCGGGACTAGCATCCCAGAAGGCGAATATTCGTGTGAATATATATATGAAAACTATATGCAAGATTTTATACCCACCAAAATCTATGAAACTACTACATATAACCGCGATTTGTCATGTACCACTACTAATATTATTAATACATTAAACAAAGGCTGTGGTTTTGCGACCTTCCACGACCACGGGGACCCGACGAGTTGGGCGGGGAAATTCTCAAGTACAAATGCACAGTCATTGACGAATGGTGACAAATTACCGTTCCTCAATTTTGATGCTTGTTCCACGGGCAGATTCGATGGCCAAGATTGTATCTCAGAGAAAGTGGTGCTTAACCCTAATGGTGGGTCGATTATATCTATTGGTGCGTCAAGAATTGGCTGGGGTGCCTGGGGGACTGCTCATATCACTAGAAATTCCGGGTATTTTAATGTTCATCTTTACGAAAATTACATCAATGGCGAAGGAACCGCCGGTAGGATCTTCATGGGATCGAAAATCCAGTACCTCAACGATTTGGGCATTGGTTCTTATCATGATTATATGACGCTGACTGAATATACTCTATTCGGTGACCCCAGTCTATCGGTGGGGGGAATCCCGTTGAAAAATATTACAATCTCGTGTGAGGAGAACACGTCATATATT
>CBFDAW010000530.1:0-3094 GCA_965602865.1 uncultured Thermoplasmata archaeon | reverse complement strand
CTGAAGATCGATTGGCTGGTTATTATCGCTATTATATTTATCACCACAACAATAGGTTATTTTCAAGAGGAGAAAGCCGAAGATGCTATTGATAAATTAAAGAATTTAGCAGCACCGAAAACTATTGTTATTCGTTCGGGAAAAAGACACGAAATAAGAGCCGCAGAGCTCGTGCCCGGAGATATTATCTATTTAGAAAGTGGAATGAAGGTCCCTGCAGATGGGAGGGTAATCAAATCACATGCATTGAAGGTCACTGAAGCGGCACTAACCGGTGAAAGCGTGCCCGAGGATAAAATCTCCAGTGCATTATCAGAGGATGTATCATTAGCTGATAGGACCAATATGGCATATATGGGTACTGTGGTCGAGGCTGGCCGTGGTACTATGGTGGTAACCGGTACGGGGATGGATACTGAAATAGGACACATAGCCGAAATGATACAAAAAGTAGAACGTATTGAGACGCCACTGCAGAAAAAGTTAAAAAGTCTTGGTAAAAAACTCGGTATAATTGTTCTTGCTGTCTGTATATTAATATTTACTCTTGAAACAATTAGAAATTACAATATTTTATCACTTGAACATTTTATCGAACTGTTTGAAACCTCCGTGTCCTTGGCGGTTGCAGCAATACCCGAGGGGCTACCCGCCGTGGTCACCATCGGTTTGGCAATTGGCATTAAAATGATGGCGGGTAAGAATGTTATAGTTCGTAAGTTACCTGTAGTGGAAACCCTGGGCTCGGCAACGGTTATTTGCACGGATAAAACCGGAACGCTTACTACGGGTACTATGACGGCGGATCTTTTATATACAAACCACGATAAATTTGAAATCGAAGGAATCGGATATATTCCGAAAGGGCGATTTATCAAAGAAGGTCGGGTGATCAATTCAGATCACGAATCGGCATCTTTTGAACAAGTCATGTTGGCTTCAGTATTATGTTCGGATGCCACATTTTCCGAGCATAAGGAAGGTAGAAAGACTTTGGGCGACACGACCGAAGGGGCAATAATAGTAATGGCCGAAAAAGCAGGATATGATTATAGAAAAGTGAGAGAAGAATATCCCCGGCTGACCGAACACGCATTTGATTCTAAACGGAAGATGATGAGCACGGTTCATAATATCAATGAAGTTAAAGTTGCGTATACAAAGGGCGCACCTGAGAAAGTTTTGAAGGTGTGTACAAGTGAACTAATTAATTCAAAAGCCAAACCTATTTCCGAAACCAGAAAAAAAGATCTGTTAAAGATTACCGGAGATCTAGCTCAAAGCGGTTACAGAACATTGGCGTTTTCGTTTCATCCCCAAGGGATTAGTGAAAATGATATGACGTTCCTGGGTCTCGTAGGTATCAGGGATAAAATCCAGCCTGAAGCAAAAGACGCTGTGGCAAAAACCAAACGCGCGGGTATTCGAGTTATATTGATAACCGGGGACCATAAATTAACCGCTACTGCAATAGGTAAAGAAATCGGTTTGATAACCGGAGCAAACCAAGCTATCAATTGCCATGAACTGGATAATATGGATGATAAAAAATTTAATGAAATATTAGATAAAGTCTCAGTATTTGCCCGTGCCTCTCCCGAACATAAGGTTCGAATAATAAAAGGTTTGAAAACTCAAGGCCACATTGTTGCAATGACCGGTGACGGTATAAATGATGCACCCGCTTTGAAATTAGCAGATATCGGGGTTTCCATGGGGATTACCGGTACCGATGTGGCAAAAGAAGCCAGTGATATGATCATAACCGATGATAATTTCAATTCGATCGTAGCCGCCGTAGAAGAAGGTAGAGGTATATACGAAAATATTCGTAAAGTCATCCAATTTCTATTATCGTGCAACATCGGTGAAGTGAGCCTGATACTTGTAGCCATACTTTTAGGCTTACCCTTACCGTTAATAGCCTTGCAAATATTATGGATGAATTTGGTTACCGACTCATTTCCGGCATTAGCATTAAATACAGAGCCGAAAGAGCCAGACTTGATGCGGAGAAAGCCGCGGAATCCTGAAGAAAGTGCAATAACGAGGGATATGGTCATCTCAATAATAGTATCTGCAATTATTATTACCATTGGTACGATATTCGTGTTCTGGTATACATTGCCCCAAGGCATTGAATACGCGCGAACCATGGCGTTAACCACTATGGTCATGTTCCAGATGTGGATAGCAATCGCTTGTCGTTCTACATCACATACGATGAGCGAAATTGGTTGGTTCTCCAACAAACGGTTATTGGGTGCGATTGCCCTGGCGGTGCTATTGATGCTGCCCGTGATCTATCTTCCACAAGCACAAAATATATTTGGTACAATTGCGATTAGCAGTATTGACTGGTTAGTGATTATTATAATATCATTTACAGGATTGCTTGCCGTGGAGGTTTGGGAATGGGTGAATAGACGGTATTTACATTATGGTGTGGGCGGGTAATTCATAATAATCAATCTAAGGTTATAGTGTACAATAAAAGAATTTCAATCTCCTTTTGTCATTTGGCTTCTCTGATACAATATGGAAAATATATGCTGGGGTAGAAAAATGTCAACTGAAGTTTTCATACTGATGTTTTTTATATTAAGATTTATGGCTACTCCTGTAAATTTGTGCATGTTTTAAAATTCTCGTAATTATCAATTATACTGAATTTTATAACCTTGATTGAATCCGAAGGATTCTATCATGGTTTTAAGAGACGGGGTAGCTAATTTTAAAATATTTCATATGCCTTTACCATATAGATCGGGGGGGGCATAAGCGCTAACTTAATTTTTTCTTGGTTCTTCCCAAATTTTAGTAATAATCAAATTGTGATTTTTTATGAAATAATAAAGATGTATTCTATTACATTTAAAACTCCAAATCCAAACTATGCCAAATTCCAAGAAAATCCCAAAAATAAAAACCTAAAGAGGATATGATACTTGATATTTTTGAGTTTGGGAGTTTGGATTTTCTTTGGTTTTTGGATTTTTAGTTTAAGATTTAGCCATCCTCAATAATTCATCATCTTTAGATAGCGCCAAAAATTATAAAGGTAGCGCTTATGGGGGGGGGTAAAATAATGCTA
>CBFDAW010000529.1:0-3104 GCA_965602865.1 uncultured Thermoplasmata archaeon | reverse complement strand
ATAATTTGCTCTTGGGTAGCTGGATGGTATTATTCAGTGATTTTTTTGAGTTTATTAAGTAATGTTGTCATTTAAGTATTTTAGGTTTAATTATATAAAATATTTTTATTAATCACTCTGCGATAATTCATAGTGATTTTAACAAATTATTATAGCAATTCTTTCATACAACATTCCAATAGAAGATCAATTTAGTTTTGCTATAATTAAATTAAATCTCTGTGCTGCTTTATCGGCGACTTCTGTACCTTGAAGGTCTCGTAATAACTGGATTAAGTCCGGAAGAGCATTGATTAATTGATCTTTTTGCGGATTTAAAAAATCCACACCTGATATTTTAAAGATTTCTTTGATCAAAGGGATACCACGCTCAATTCCACCGATATGATTACAAAATTCTACAATAAGCTCAGATGCTATTTTTGACACGTCATCTTTCGGTTTTGGTTGGGCATACCCAACTTTCACCATGGCTTCACCCAGAGCATAAAAAGCACGTTCGACATTTTCTCCGGTAAGTGCACTAGTTACAAAATATGATGCATTAAATTGATTTACAATATTATTTAGCTCATCAATCTCGAAGTCTGCTTGATTCCGAAGATCATATTTATTTGCCAGAAATACCAAGGGGACCTGACCAACTGTATTAAATAATGATGAAGTCCACATGAGTATACTATCTAGGGTATCACGTCGAGTAACATCACATACTACTAAAGCACCATTTGCGTTTCTAAAGTAATTTATATTGAAAGATTGAAGCTCTTTTTGACCGATTATATCCCAGATAGCGAAAGTCATATCATAGTTCTGAATCTTATTACTTTGATCCTGTAATACGATTTTTAAATCCTTTTTCGAAACATTCGTACCAATAGTGGTTATATATTTTTCATCAAACTGATTATGTACATATCTACGAATCAAACTGGTTTTACCAACCGCGGCATCGCCTAATAAACAGACTTTTTTCCGTAATAAAACAGGCTCTTCCATTTGTTTCAGACTCCTGGATATTATCCCGTCATGGGGTTAGATAATTCCTCCAATGAAGTATTTATTAATATTTTCCCAAGAATTTGAAATGCGTTTTCAACATTTTCACCAGTTTTTGCGCTTGAATATAAGAACGGTGCTTCATAGGACATAGCTAGATGTTCAATCTCCTCTCGATTAATTGTATTAGTTTCCACCAAATCTACCTTATTCCCAACGAAGACTAATGGAACCACACTGGTAATATTGAAAAGATCAGATACCCAAGTTCCCAGATGATCTAATGTCTCTTTTCTTGAAAGATCTCCAACTATTATTGCACCACTTGAACCCTGATACGCTGACTCTTGTATCAATTGATACTCCTTTTGTCCCATTACATCCCAAATCAGTAACTTTAATTCAACTTTTTCTTTAAGTTCTTCAGGTGAGAGTATCATTGTTTTGTTTGTCACTTTAGTACCCAAGGTAGTTAAATATGAATCATCAAAGATGTCTAATACGAACCTGCGTATTAAACTGGTCTTTCCCACGGCAGGGTCACCTATCAACAATATCTTTTTTGCTAATTGAATTACGTTCGACATGGTTACTCCATCTGGTGTTAATTCACGAAAACAACTTATCTTATATCAACAGGTTAATATTGATTTTCTCTCTCGTTCTATTTCTCACTTTCTATTACTAAACGGAAATTGATTATTAATAATTTACCCTAATAATCCATTTTTCATAATAATTTTATCAAACACCTAAAACTTATTCAAAATTGCCATAAATTTTTTCAATTCCTGATTCGCAACCTCTGGGCCTTGGAGTCCCTCAGTAATTTTCACTAAATTTTTCAACGCAGTAACTAACTGTTCTTTTGAGGGGTCCATAAAATGTACTCCTGCTTTTTTAAATTGCTGTTCAATAATGGGCATTGCAGTTTCAAAACCACCGAGATGACCTGAAAAACTTACTATAATCGAATCCGCAACCTGAACTAAATTTGAAATCTCCTTTTCCTTTATTGAATCTTTCACCAGTAATTTAGCAAGAGTGAGGAATGCTTCTTCAACATTCTGGCCAGTCTTCGCACTTGTAAAAAAATATTTTGAACCAAATTCAATGTTCAATTCATCTAAAATTTGTTTTTTAAAAGAATCGACATCAATTAGATCTGATTTATTTATTAATAATAATATTGGAACTTTCCCCACAGTATTGAAGAACGAACCAATCCATTTACGTAGTTGTCCCACGGTCTCAAATCGAGAGCCATCAGCTACTACTAAACCACCATCAGAATTTTTAAAGTATTTTAAAACGAGAGAATGATATTGCTGTTGCCCGATTACATCCCACAGTGCAATGGTCACATTAATGTTTACATTCTCGCCGTCTTGGTCAATCGTTTCAACACTTACGGTCTTTTTTGAAACTTTTGTACCTAATGTTGTAATATATTTATCATCAAATTCATTGAATACAAATCGACTTATTAGGCTGGTTTTTCCTACCGCTGACTCGCCTAACATGCAAATCTTTTTCCTAACTTCTAATTCTTTAGCATCGTCAGCCATATCCTTTCTCCTTTAGTTATTGATCAAAATCAATTTTAATAATATTATAACCCAATGTTGAAAAAGCCTTTTCAATGTTTTCGCCGGTCTTTGCACTTGTAAAGAACGATGGTGCTTCGAAGGTGCTTGCCAATTCTGTTAAGTTATTGTATTCAAAGGTTTTTTTATCGGTTAAATCATTTTTATTCCCAATCATTATTATTGGTATCTGACTGGTTATATTGAATAATCCGGAGACCCATTGTGGTATATCCTCTAACGTTTCTCGTCGAGTGATATCGCACACAACTAATGCACCTTGGGAACCCATATATGCAGATTGTTGGAACATCTCATAATCTCTTTGGCCCATGATATCCCAGATCATAAACTTGATCTCAATCATTAAATCTTCAGTTGGATGTTTTAAAATTAATCGTTTAGTTGAGACTTTTGTTCCCAATGTACTTATATATTTATCATCAAAAATATCATGAACGAATTTCCGAATCATACTGGTTTTTCCCACAGCAGGATCTCCCAATAGTACAATCTTTT
>CBFDAW010000528.1:0-3136 GCA_965602865.1 uncultured Thermoplasmata archaeon | reverse complement strand
CCGCCGTATCTCGAACAGTCACCTGGCGATGTGGTATCCGTTCAAGCAACTGTTTTTAATCTCGGAGAGTTGACGGATACTATCTCGTTGAGCGTAGACGTTCCGCCGGATGCAGACATTATTGCCGTGGTGAACGACCCCGGCACAATGGATGCGAGCCCAGATGGCACCGCGGTGTTTAATATTACGGTAACGATTGCAGAAGATGCGAAAAAAGGCGAAGTAGTATTAACTGTGGTGGCAGTCTCCGGGAGGGCTGCCGAGTATGATCTAGTCGTCGAGGAAAATGCTGAATTAATAGTGAAGATATTTGGAATAGATAAACCCGAAGATCATGGCTCTTCGTTCTTGTTCACATTTCTAAACATTTTATTTATTATCATCATAATCATAATTATCTTGGCACTGGCAATCATTATTAATAACCGAAGAAAGCATGATAAGGAGAAAAAATCTACGAAAGAAGCGGTAACCGTAAAGCCCGGTGAACTTCCCACGGCTGTGATAGCTGTGGGTCAGGCACCGACGGTCGTACAGCTACCGGGTTCGGCAGCTGGTAATGTTGCTCGGGAACTAACAACCACGACTTCTACAACACCAGTATTGGCAAGTTCACCATCGGCGGCTCAGGCTCCTGCTTCGCAGCAAATTCCGCAGGTTGCAAAGCTGCCGCAGTTGCCGCCGGCGCAAATTCAAACAGCTAAACCCGAGGCTGATGAGACTATACCAAAACCTACGATAGTAACTACCAAGTCTATACCAACACCAGCGGTCCCCGCCCCCGAAACTGTGCCAAAGCAACAACAGGTGTCAGCTCAGGAGCCCATGGAAACAGATAACGCTAAGCCTCAAGAGCAAGAAAGGAAGTGAGTGGACATTGAAATAAGAACCCGGAACCACAATAAGTCAGCTTCACCAAATGATTATATATATTGAAAGTTATCTTTATTTGCTTAATGGGGTCATTTTATGCAGGAAAAGCATATTGTCATGATCATTACATTAATTATTTTCCCAGGACTCATTGTAGTTGACCCCAATTTTGGTTCTACGACATCCGGAGATGTTAAATTTCCTGAAATATCGAATGAAAAAGCATTCTTATCAGATGCAAATAAATTATTAGCCAATACCCCACAAGCCTTCACCGAAAACCGCGGTCAGCTAAAAAATGATAATGTGAAATTCTATGCCCAGGGTGGTGGGCTCTGGTTTACCAATGACAGTGTGTGGTTCGAGCTCAGAGAAGAAATAACAAAGAATAGTCGAGAATCAAGTGTCGAGAGTCAAGAGTCGGGTGAGTTATTTGACCCGCTAAGTAGGTTCGAGCCACCGGAGCCCGTGAAATATAAAAGTGTGGTTTTGAAACAGGAGTTCGTGGGGGCGAATCATGTCAGACCGGTAGGCAGACAGAAATTTAGTTATCACAGCAATTTCTTTTACGGTAATGACTCCTCTAAATGGCGCACTGAGGTACCCAACTATCAGGAGATATATTACGAGAATTTATATGACGGTATCGATTTGCGATATTACACGAATGAAAACGGATTGAAATATGATTTTATGCTTCATCCCGGGGCGAATATCAATCAGATAGTGGTAAGATATAAAGGTGCAAAAGGTCTGGAACTCGATAATTCCGGAAATATGATAATTAAAACACCAATTGAAAATATCATAGATGGCGATTTATATATCTACCAATATTATAATAGTATGCAACATCATATTGATGGTAATTTTGTCATAAAGAAAGATCAAGAGTATGGTTTTGGGATACTACAGGATTATAATAAAGATGAAATCCTCGTGATCGACCCGAGGGTTAGATTGGATTATTCAACATTTATAGGTGGAGGGGATAATGATGCTAGTAGTGGCATTGAGGTTGATGCGACAGGAAATGCATTCGTTATAGGAGGTACAGAATCATTTGATTTCCCTACAACACCTGGAGTATATAATGAGACATATTCAGGTGATAATGATCTTTTTATATTCAAGCTCGATCAAAATGGTTCAGCTCTTTTATATTCAACATTTATTGGAGGTTCTGAAAAGGAAAATAGTTTAAGCATGGCAATAGATTCTAAAGGCAATGTATATTCAACCGGTATGACAATGTCTTCAGATTTCCCAACCACACCGGGTTCGTACGACACATCATATAATGGTCCCACTGGGGTTTGGGGTGATGTTTTTGCGCTTAAGCTCAATCATAATGGATCTACTCTTATATATTCCACGTTTATTGGTGATAGTGAAAGGGAAGAAGGTCGGGATATTGAAGTAGATATAATGGGGAATGCATTCATAACGGGGTTTACAGCGTCATCGGGTTTCCCCATTACAACGGGTGCATTCGATATATTCTATAATGGAGGAGATTGCGATGCCTTCATACTTAAGCTTAACCAAAGCGGTACGGGGATTATATATTCTACCTTTATGGGCGGGAGTAATGGTGATAGCGCTCAAGATATTACTGTGGATTCCATGGGTAATACATTTGTAACAGGTAGCACTAACTCCTCCGATTTCCCAACCACCTCTGGAGCGTACAATCGGTTATATAGTGGTGGCATTGATGATTGTTTTGTTTTTAAACTAAATCAAAATGGTTCAGGACTTATATTTTCTTCTTTTATTGGAGGACTTGATCGAGAAATGGGTTTTTCTATTGAATTGGATCCCAATGGAAATACATTAGTAACCGGCTGGACGCAATCAACGAATTTCCCCACTACACCTATGGCATATGATAGAACTTATAATGGTGGGGAAGATATTTTCGTTCTAAAGCTTAACCAAACAGGCTCAACGCTTACTTATTCTACATTTGTTGGGGGGAACGACTTTGATGTGGGAGTAGCTATTGCAATAGACTCAATTGGTAATACATTCGTGACAGGACATACAAGATCTATGAATTTTCCCACCACAGAGGATGCGTATAATAATACATACTGTAATAACTTAGATGTTTTCATGGTAGAACTCGGACCCGATGGGTCAACACTACTTTATTCTACCTATCTGGGTGGAAGTGGCATAGATAGTACTAATGATATTACAGTTGATCTAATAGGTGATGCCTATTTAACGGGATGGACATATTCACCAGATTTCCCTA
>CBFDAW010000527.1:0-3136 GCA_965602865.1 uncultured Thermoplasmata archaeon | reverse complement strand
AACCATTAATTCTCAAAATTGGTATTTCTCCTGAAAAAGCAAAAGTAAAGCAGTTTAAAACAAATGTACCAAAAATTGAATCTACGGATGAGATATTAGAATGTGCACGACTTATGGTTGAGAATAATATTATGTCCCTACCTGTATTTAAAAAAGATAAGGTGATTGGGGTTGTTAGTTATCTCGAATTACTTCGTTTGCCAATTTTTCATGAATTGGGCCAGAATCCTATATCTGGCCTAATTTCCCAACCTGAAGTCACCATAACACAAGTTGAAAAAATATCAATTGTAATTAATAAATTTAGAGAACATGGTGTATTTAGCATACCTGTAGTGGAAAACGAACAATTAATTGGTATGGTTAGTCTCCACGAATTAATTAATACAATAATTGGTTTTAAGGGTAAGCCGGAACATGGAACTGTGGTGGGTGAAAAAACTCATTTACTCGATTTACCGATTGAAAATATTATGACCAATGTAACAACATCGGCATCTAAGCAAGCCACCATTTCAGAGGTTATTAAAAAAATGATCGAAAACAGGTTAGTTAGTTTACCTATAATTGAAAATGAAAATCTGCAAGGGATAATAACGATAAAAGCTCTTTTAAAATTAGTTACCTCATTCGACGATCTCATGATCTTACCCAAAATCCAGATCAACTCAGATATTGTAGATTTAGATAGGGAATTGATTAAAACAGCAGCCATTGAATTTTCAAAACAATTTCGTTCGATTCTCGGCCAATGTTCATTCGATGTTTATGTTAGAGCACATCGCGAGAAGCAGAAGCATAAGAAATTGATTTTTATCAGAATTCACATTTTTGCCCACAAACATAAATTCGATGCAACCGCGGAGGCCTGGGGTATAAATCAATCACTTAAAGAAGCACTTGAAAAGCTAGAAAGACAGGTTCTAAAAGAAAAACCTTCGATAAAACATATGCGAGCACGAGAAAGAAAGAAATAAATATAAATGGAAGGGAATATATAGTTGCTGTCAAAAATCAAGGGGCGCGTTAATTATTATAGAAAAAATTATTAGTTTAGTGGTCCTATTTTTTGTAATCTATGATCCTCTTATTAGTGTACCTATCTTCTTAGGTATTACAAAAAAAATGAATGAAAAAGAACGATATAAGATTGCATCTCTAGCAATCACCGTTGCTGCCGTTCTATCATTTACCGTTTTATTTATTGGATTAGAATTATTACAATTTTTTAATACAAATCTAAACGACTTTAAAGTTGCTAGCGGGATCATTCTTGGAATTTTGGGAGTAAAAATGGTCCTCGGTATACCAATAAAAGATTCGACGGATGATGAAAATAAATCCGCAAAAGGAATTGCCGTGATTATTGGAACGCCCTTATTAACAGGCCCCGCAGCGATAACATCCATAATCATTTCTACAAATAATTATGGGTTAGTAATTACAGGTATTTCTATTACAATAGTTATTGCGATATGTGCCGTTCTTTTATATGGGGCCTCGAAAGTCCAGAAATTTTTGGGTAATACTACAATCCAAGTTATTACCACAATGATGGGGCTCATTACTTTAGCCTGGGGTGTGATGTTCATAAGAGAAGGATTCGGACTATAAATCTAACAGGGATTTGGTTTGTTTCAAATATTTATTTTTCTTAAAAACGATTCAACTCGTCAATTGAATATTAGCTTTGCGAAGTGTAAAGTTGTTTATAATAATACGAATACTAAATTAATCAACGATAAATTTAATCTTTCAATAATTATATTATCTTTTTCTCTACATCTGTAAGTGTTAAATTTAACCATTGAAATATTTTGATAGTGTTACAATATCTGGCTGACCGCGGTAATGTTGGCTTTCAAGAAATGTGCCGGTTCTACCATAACCTGACATGATTTCATCTGCGATCATAATAACATCGTATTTATCACAAATCTCGCGAATAATTTTTTAATACCCTACTGGTGGTGCCACCGCAGGTGCTGAAGCACTAATAACCGGCTCATAAATAAAGGCTGAGATAAGTTCTTTACCTTCTGCAAGAATTACCCTTTCTAACTCCTTTGCACATTCAAACTCACATGTCGGTGCGCTTTCTCTATGTTTTGATGGGAATGGGCATCTATAGCAATAAGGTGGTGGGATTCTTGGGAATTAGCGTAGAAGTGGTAGGAATGCACCACGCCTGAAATGATGCCCAGTCATAGATAATGCTCCAAGGGTTGCGCCATGATATGAGATGGTTCTTGAGATTACCTTGTACTTCTGAATTTCTGTATTCTTAAAATGATACTGTCTACATAGCTTAATTGCTGCTTCCACTGCCTCAGAACCACCTGAGGTCAAATATAACCGTTCATAACCTTCTGGTAAATGCTCATGTAATAGATTTGACAGAGTAATAATTGGTTCGTTAGTAAAAGTAGATAAAAGGGTGAACGCCACCTTTTTTGCCTGGTCATTTAGAGTTTTAATAATTCGTTCATTTCCATGCCCCAGCGAAACCACGGCGGCTCCAGAGGCTGCATCTATAATCTCTCGGCCATCCTCACCGTATAAATAAATGCTATTAGCATGGGATATCATGGGATAATGTTTATTTAAATCTCTGTAGAAGATATGACTTTCATCGGGTCTTTCGATTTTTGAAAAATTATTTTTGTCCAATGATTGATTTTTGTTCTGCTTCACTTAAAAATTCCTCCTTAATCGGATGAAATATATTGATACTCTCTACCACTTCATTACCCACAACACTAGCTCCATGAGATATGTCACCGGGTATACTTAAAATACTACCTGGTTTGAGATGATATTTATTTTTCTCTTCTTTAACCCAAAAGTCAAGCTCACCCTTTTCTACTATTACTATTTACTCTTCTGGATGCTGGTGTTTAGGAAATACCGCACCAGGTTCGTAAATGTATTGAACAACCATTATGTTGTCAGTGCTAATTACTTTCCTTCGTATGCCGTCGGGGAGATTTTTTACTCGAAGTGTCTCCCAATTAGTGAATTGGATTTAGTCTGTCATTGTAATTGTTACTTGGTAGAAAGTTATTTATAATAAATTTTTTGTTAATGATTTTTTGAGTGACCGTTAGGTTGCTCTATCAAATGAATTCCAGACCCT
>CBFDAW010000526.1:0-3139 GCA_965602865.1 uncultured Thermoplasmata archaeon | reverse complement strand
ATCGCACCATTTTGCGAGCTGATGCTGAGTTACCGTTTTACCAGTTCCGAACCCGCCGGGGATTGCACCTGTTCCGCCTTTTGTGATGGGGAAGAAGGTATCATAAATACGCTGACCGGTAACTAGTGGTATATTAGGATCGAATTTTTTCAAAAATGGTCTGCCAATACGCACAGGCCAATGTTGTAACATTGTAAGGTCTTTAGTACCTGTTGATGTTTTAATTGTCGCAATAGAGTCATCTATGGTGTATTCACCTTCAGCCGCAATTTTCTCCAGGGTGCCTTCCACACCCTGTGGGACCATGATTCGGTGCTCCACCACCTTAGTCTCTTGTACAGTTGCAAGTATGTCACAGCCCTTGACTTTATCACCTACCTTAGCCTTTGGTTTAAAATGCCATTTAATAGAATGATCCAAGCCCGGCGTACGTACACCACGCTCGATGAAATCGCCAGTTTGTTTTTGTATGATCTCTAGTGGTCGCTGGATACCATCATAAATCATGCCTACAATTCCTGGGCCTAACTCGACTGATAACGGCTCACCGGTGATCTCAACATGCTCACCAGGGACTACACCAGTGGTCTCTTCGTAAACCTGTATTATGCTAATATCACCTTCCAGACCGATGATCTCGCCAACCAGACCTTCATTACCAACCCGGACCACATCGTACATCCGTGAACCACGCATATTTTTTGCCTGCACTACGGGACCGGAAATACGTGTAATAATGCCCATCTTACCTGTAACTGCTTTAGTTGCAGTTGCCGTAGTAACTTTTGGCGGCTCAGGGGCGACCATATTTGAACACGGTGTGTTGGTAACCGTAATTGGTTCAGAATTTGACTCTGCTTCGGTCTTAAGAGTATCATCCCATTCAATATCTGTTGAATCATCTGTCATAGTTACAACCTCAACTCTTGGGATTTATTCGTATTTTAAATCCTGTTAATATTTTCATCCGTTCAACTTATGATTTATCTTTAATAATTTCCATGCCAATAGCACGCCTGATCAGTGTCTTAATCGGATCTATTCGATCTGGCAACTCGCCATGCTTATCAGGAAGCTCTAGGAAGATGGGGTACAGCGTTTTATCGAGTTTCAATCTTTCAAATTCTGGTCTTACACGCTCTGCTATTGATTGTGTAATTATGATAAATCCAATTTCATCCATCTTAATATAACCTTTAATTGTAAGAATTATTTCATTATTATCCGTATTAGCGGTAATTGTCGTTAGATATTTGATCCCGGTCAAGCCAAATCCAATTACTGTATCTACATCACCAACCACCGCTATTTGTTTACCATTCTGACCGCCTTTCTTGGTACTTTTTGGGTTTGGTGGTTTATTATTTGTGCCCCCCGTCATTAATCCTCCTCCTCAGTTATCACCAGCGGTATAATACGTTTATAATCCAACCCTTCATCTAGTCCATGGAGGATTGTTTTTAAATTTCGGGTTTCGTATTCACGCGAGACCATGTATCTAATTGTGGGTCCTGCAGTTGTGGTATATTGAATGGCGATTTCCACCATCAACCGAAGCAGGTATTTATCCAATGCGATCTCTAACGGAGATACATCTCTATTTTTTTCATAATCCGCAATCAGGTCTTTGATTACGGTGTAATATTTAGTCCCTTCCAAGTCAGTTGTAAGTTCCGGTACATCGGAAGATTCACACATCTGTTCGAGCTTCCAAGATGGTAATGCAAGTCCAGCCGGGTAAAGCATATTTTTACAAGTCTCAGTGTCAAATCCTTTGCGTTTGGCGCGTAATAACATCTTAATATTCGCAATATCCAATAGATGATTCGAAAACATTTTTGTGGGTATTGCTACAGTATGTGCAACTTTATCGTCTGCCTGCTGAAGCTCGGTGTAAACGTATTTATCCAATATGTTCTCAATTTTCTGGAAGTTACCATCATACTCATGTATCGCTTCGCGCAGCTCTTTTCCGAATGGTGTTTTTACGAACAGGTCAGCAATCTCATCAGCGCGTTCTGCATCTTGCAACTGGTGTAATAGCTCTTGAGAAAGCTCACCGATTGAATGTACCTGGGTTTCAGCTTCGAATCCACGCTGCACACCCCTCTTTTGCAAGCTCTTGCCCCTAACCTCTTCTTTACCCAAACCACCTTTATAGATAATAGATAGCCGTTGTCTCAGCACGCGTTTGATAAATCCGACTTCATGTTTCTTTAAATATGCTTTTACCAGCGGGTGCAGACCTAATGGTATGTGCTGAAGAATATCTGTAATCGATTTTATATTATGTTCATCAAGTATTGCCTCGGCTTCATCAATGTGCTTACTATCTTTAAGAGGGTAATTACGCGTGGACAGAATTCCAACCGCATCCTGAAAGTTACGGGACTCGATTAATGACTCCAGCTCGGATTTCTTGACATAATCGTTACCTATTGCATTGAACTTCGCATTTGGATACGCAAAACTAGTTATGGTGAACAGCATTTGGAGCTTACCTTTTAATATTATTATGATTGCGAATGTGATGGACAATGTAATGACCCAGAAATAATAATTACCTGGATCTGAAAGCTCCGTAACTGTTACCAAAATTTTGTCCTCCTAATTTCTTCCATTAATATTTAAATATCATGTAACTTTAATTTTCTCATTCATTTTCTTCAGGGAATAATATACTAGCCACTTCTGTTCGTATATCCTCTTTCTTCCGGTCAAGAATAGCTTCAAAGGTATTATCCACGACAATTTTACCATCGGTAGATTCCATGATTAGTCCACCTAGCGATGGTGCGAGCTTTGGTTTAACGGTGATTTTCTGGTAGGAACTTAAAATGGCTTTATCTTCTTCACGCGTTAGAGTAGCCACTCCCGAGTTACCGACCAGTTTTAAGGATTCGGTGATTAATCGGGTCATAACTCTTTGATAATCTTCACCGGTTAAAGACCTCAAGTGTTCTCTTGCTTGCTTGAAGCATTCCTCGATCAGCTCTTCTTTTGCCTTTAAGATCCGTCTGCGCGTGGCTCGGCGTGCTTCTGAAAGATGAATGTTACGCATAATGGTGATTCGTTTTTGTCCCTGCTCATAAATCTGGTTTATCTGTAAGTTGTTTTGAGAAAATGAATGCTGGTATTT
>CBFDAW010000525.1:0-3150 GCA_965602865.1 uncultured Thermoplasmata archaeon | reverse complement strand
GTGCCTTATATGCATCCCTTAATTGTGCCTCGGTTTGGGCATGTGCTAAGGGAAGAATAGAACTCCCCCTGGGATATTGGAAATTACCAGCGGGCGGTGGTGCTGAAATTGCGCATGGCTCGCTAACGGGTGTAGGAAATGGCTCGCTTTCGATATTGGGGTTTTGTGTTATGAAATCTTCATTTGAAGGGTTTATTAGTAAATTGTTATTTTCGTCAATGTTTCCTCCACCAATTGCAATTAAATTCGTGGCCATTAATGGGTTCGAAATCATCACGACCAATGCCATAATAAAACAAAGATTTGGTCTCTTTCGAATTTTATTTAAAAATACATAATCCCTTGCCATAATATCAACTCCTCATAAATTACTATCCGCGAGAATGGTGAGGATATTTTTCGAAATAGTGCGAAAGTATATGTGCCCTTAGAAAAAACTAGATTATTGCCGGTCAATAAGATTTATCATTGTGTTAGTTTCCGGTTTTTTTGATAAACCTTGATCCTACCGGGTTACCCTGCTCCAAGTTTATAAAAAGCCTTCCTTATTTTTATTTCTATCGTTGAATAGATATTGGTTAATTACTATTAAAATTTAATCGCTTGTTATCACTAAACCTTGCCATATTTGTTAATTTAGAAAAATTATGAATGAAATAATTATAAACCCAGAATTAGTTCAATGAGGGTATAGTTACTAATGGATAGAACATAATTTGATATATAAAAAATTTAATCGTGTGTTTAACTTTAATTCAATAGATATTTGGAGAAATATCTATGGCTTTTGAGATAACTGATTATGTAAAGATGACAATTAATAAATTCGGATTCGACGAAGATGAAATATTAGAAACCATCGAAAATTATGAAGATATTGTAAGAAAGGATAATATTGTCCTTTATAAAAAGAATTTTAACTTCTGGGAATATTGCTATTTGATATATGGATGTATAACTAATGAAATTATAAGAGTAAAGTCAATAAGAAAAATGTACGGTGATTTACCAAGCGGCAATATAGATTTATTTTCGATTTCACCGGAAGAGGCATGGAATCGCTTACATAACGATTTTTGTCGAACTTTTCCAAATGGTTTGGACGAACCGTTAACGATTTACCTAAATAATGTTTTAAAAGAGAATGAGTATTTAAATTGGCTAGAGAAAAATGAATGCAAATGCAAAATGAATAACCAACGATAAAGATGATTTGGGTGCTGAAAAATAATTTATAAATATTCGAACTCATCTCATTCGGGCACAAATTCGTATAATTTTTCAATCTCCGGGTTAACTTTTCCCTCTCGTACCAATGTAAAGTTTACATCCACAATTACCGGTTTTTCTAGTAAATGTTTTTTATATTCTACGCGTAGTGAGTCAAAATATTTTCTAGCGGTTGCATGATTTGGTGCGGTAAACATCACTAGTAAATCATATTGTCCATTTATGTATAGTACATTCAGCAGATTAATATTCTGTTTTTGTGGAATTTTTTTTATCAGTCTCTTATTTAAAATATTTGCGAGTTCTTTACTCATTGGTTCCATTTTCATTAGTACGAGATACATTACATGATTGAATTTGCTTTCATCAATAATACTTGTATAGCCCCAGATTATATTTTCATTCTCCAATTTTTTCTTTCTACGCCACACTTTCTGTCTATAGCTGCCGAGCTCTTTTGACCTTTCCCTAACACTTTTGGTGGGGTCCTCTATAAAGGATCGTAGGATTTTATCATTATAATATACATTGTCACTTATTGGTGTATTTTTAGACATATCATCACCATCCGTTACACATTGATGTCATTAAACTATAAATATGTTCCAGATTAATAAAGTTTCTGGAGAAAATAATGAATTAATAGTAAATTAAAAAAAAATGATATAAATCATAGGTGGTTAATCCATGGAGAAAACTGATGTATTGATTGTTGGTGGTGGTCCGGCGGGTATTATAAGCGCAGTGACCGGTAAATCGTTTTATCCGGACAAAAACTTTTTATTAATTAGAAAGGAAAAACAAGTAGTGGTTCCTTGTGGTATACCCTATATATTTGGATCACTGGAAAGTAGCGATAAGGATCTGATACCTGATGCGGTTTTGAATAACGCCGGGGTAAAACTGAAAATAGATGAAGTAGTTGCAATAGATAAAGAGAATAAGATTTGTAAAACCGCTGATGGAAAAGAAATTGGGTTTGAAAAACTTGTTTTGGCTCTTGGCTCCAGTCCAGGGGTACCAAAATGGCTTGAGGGTGCAAATTTGGAGAATGTATTTCAGGTGCCCAAAAATAAAGAATATCTCGATAAAATATTTGAAAAGCTCAAGAATTGTAAAAAAATAATTATTATAGGTGGAGGCTTCATTGGTGTTGAGATTTCTGATGAATTAAAAAAACTGGATAAAGAAGTAACTATTGTAGAAAAATTAAATCATGTATTATGTTTAGTCTGCGATGAGCAAATAACTGAAAAAGCAGAGGAGATTTTAAAATCTCGGGGTATAAAGATAAAAACTGGTGTTGGTGTAAAAAAAATATTAGGCAATAAAAAGACTACTGGTGTATTATTAGAAAATGGGGAAGAGCTTGATGCCGATGCTGTAATTTTAGCAATAGGTTATCATCCTAATGTAGATCTTGCAGAAAAGTCAGGAATAAAAACTAATGATTATGGTGCTATAAAAGTTGATGAATATATGCGAACAGATTCTCCAGATATTTTAGCAATAGGAGATTGTGCAGAAAAACGTGATTTTGTAACCAGAAAACCAAGTAATATTATGTTAGCGTCAACGGCTTGTGCAGAAGCGCGAATTGCCGGTATGAATTTGTATACACTTTGTTGTGTAAAAACATTTGGTGGAACTATTGCAATTTTTTCTACTGCAATTGGTGATGTAGGTTTCGGCACAGCAGGTTTAAGTGAAAGAATAGCACGTGAAGAAGGCTTTAATATCCTCACCGAAACCTTTGAAGGCGTCGATAAACACCCGGGAACATTACCTAATACACATAAACAACTCGTGAAACTAATTGTTGCCCGTGAATCAGGAGTAATACTGGGAGGTGAAGTAGTAGGTGGACCCAGTACGGGGGAATTAATTAATCTGATTGGGCTCGCAATTGAAAATAGAATG
>CBFDAW010000524.1:0-3151 GCA_965602865.1 uncultured Thermoplasmata archaeon | reverse complement strand
GGAATGCTCACCGCCGTACAATCATTCATTACAGATAGTTTTGCAGGCAGTTCGAGTTCTAGAAATAAGAAAGACGAATGGGAATTGAACCAATTAAGAATGGGCGGTCATGAGATCATGTTTGAATTGGGCAAATATATATTTTTAACAGTAATTTACACGGGTAAACCTGGTCTACGACTAAAGAAACTTTTGGCTTATACTATTGTTAAAATGGAAGAAAAATATGAGTCAGTATTGGAAAAATGGAATGGAAGATTTGATCAATTAAAAGGTATTGAAAATATCGCAATACCGCTCTTATTATCTACGAAATCCTCCAAACAACCGATCAAAGAACCAGCTAGACAACCACCGCCACACTTACCCAAACAGCCAATTGAAGAACCAGCTAAACAACCACCGCCACACTTACCCAAACAGTCGATCAACGAACCGGCTAATCAACCACCACCGCAATTACCTCGTCAAGCATTTAACCAACAACCTCAACTACCAGCTCACCAAATAAGCCAACAATTATCAAAAAAATTGCCTAAAAAATTACCAAAGCAACCTGTTCAACAAAATACACAGAAGTTTGGTTTTAGACTTAATAATGACATATAATTTTTTAATGCAGGTGCCGGGATTTGAACCCGGGATGAGGGCTTGGAAGGCCCTAGTCCTACCAGGCTAGACCACACCTGCAATTATTCTATGATTAGCTCGGAGATCCAAAATCTCAATACATACCAATACTACCAAGAAAATATGACATCTCAAATGATACTAAAATTGAAGTTTGGATTTTGGGATTTACTTTGGATTTTGTAGTATTTGGATTTGGGATTTTAGATATATGATAACTCAGAGCTGTATGCGGGCCCGCCGGGATTCGTAACCGGGGGGTAAAAATTCTTATTTTATATAAATTTAATGATTAAGAATTTTTAGCTCCAACAAAAATAAGAAAATATCATTAACTTAGCTTATTTTTGTGAGGGGTTCGAATCCATTAATTAATTGAATTCTCTTCAATAAATATGCGGGCCCGCCGGGATTCGAACCCGGGTTACAGGCTCCGGAGGCCTATGTGATATCCAAGCTACACCACGAGCCCTTGGGTTGCAGAGTAATCCAGCTAATAATTGTTATTTCTTTTTAAACTCTGTATACCCGCATTTACCGCATGAACGTCTGTTGTTATGCTCAGCCATAAATATACCTTCGCCGCACTTCGGACAATATTTATTTTTACGGTCAACTGTATTATTATTTATTGTAAATAATTCATGTCGTTTAGTCATGGGTTATCACCATTAGTACATATTTATTTTTTTTTACGTCTGTAGGGCTGAATTTTACTCCTTCGGTTCGTCACTAGGTTTTTCCTTTTTTTCTTCTTTCTTTTTTGCTTCACCTTTATCTGCTTTAGCGGCTAGTAATTTATTCCGAATTAAAATGTGTTTACGTTCCATTTCTTTTGCATCTTTGTCAGATTTGTAGACTTTAGCATAACCTAGAGTCTCGGGTTTACCAAACACCGCTTTCATATTATCAATAATTATACTACTTTTTTTCAAATTCATTTGGTTTGCTAATTCCTCTCGCACTTCGGCGCGCTTTGGTGTGCGTTCGTTTGGGTGTGTTATTTTAAATGTAATATCTATTCGTAACAGTAATGGTTGGTCTTTTTTTTCTAACAGCTCTATTTCCATACTATTCAAACCTCCTTGGTCATGAGCTCTAAAGCATCTTGTACGGCGCGACGATTCTTTGGGGTTACCCAAGCTAGAACCAATCCTTTGCCAGGATAGCCATAGACTACAACAGCATCATTCGGTGCAAGTAACATGCAGGGTATAAACGCAAGGTCCTCTTCTCCAGTTACTTCAATCCTAACCGGTTTCGGTTCCTGCAAGCCTTGGACGATAGCAGACCAAAGCTCATCGGTGATCGTACCTTTTGGGTTGGTGACTTTGATTATTTTTTCACCGATTTTGCTTACTTCTAATTTCAATGCCTTGTCTTGCCTCCGTTGTGTTTTGAAATCTATAATTGCTAATTGTATATTATAATTTTTTTTAGATAGAGTAATAGCTGACTCATCACCAACAACAATACATTTAGCCTTTGGATTTAATTCCCTTTCCAGCTCTGCGGTGGTTACTATTTTACCTAATGGCTTTCGTAACCGTGATCGTAGGTTTGGAGGAAGTTTGTACACTCGGCCACACTCATTTTACTTTTAATGCAAACCTTCCATTCATTCGAATATTCATTTTTTTGGCGATTTCTGACCGTGAAAAATCTAAAATCACTACATATCCTTGCCATTCTTTAGATAGTTCACTATTACAGTTCGGACAGAGATCGTGTTCCTCCACGATCATATGGCAGTTCCTACAGGCTTTCATCAAATCACTTCATAATAATTTTTTTTCCTAATTTAATTTAATCATTTTTTTCTCTTACCTTTCCTTTTTGATTTTTGCCCCTTCTTACCCTTGGTTTTAATTGTAGGTTGAATAACTCCCGCACGTATTAATCTATCTTCTTCAAGCCAGTCTAATTTCCCTAGCCCAGGCTGGCGCATCGTTAATCCAATTTTACTTTCACGGGGATTGCGTTCATTAATACTTACTGCGACTATACGGGCTCGGACTCGATCGCCAACTTTTAGATCACGTTTTGATTCTTTACCAACGAGACGTTCGTTAATTAAGTCAACATCTATTCGGTCATCCATAATCTGGCTGATATGTAGTAAACCATCTAATGGCCCGAAACGGATAAACGCACCGAACTTGAGGATCTCACAGACCGTTCCTTGGATAATCTCATGTAGTTCCGGCTTAAACGTTAATGCATTAAACTTCACATGTTGGTATACACCACCATCACCATGAACTATCTTACCGCTTCCATTCAATGAAATCTGGGCTACTAATACTATAAGACTATTATCAAAAGTCATTTTACCCTCGAAATTCTCATGAGTAAGTTTCTCAATTATTTTATTCAACTCATCACTTTTATCAGTAAGTAAATCTGGAGGTATTCGAACGGTGTCTTCCATATCTATTATTCGATACATTGGGTCATGCTCCATTTTAATTATTTATCGTATTTAAAATAACGAAGCGGATAGGGTTTGGGTAGATAATTC
>CBFDAW010000523.1:0-3162 GCA_965602865.1 uncultured Thermoplasmata archaeon | reverse complement strand
ACTAGTAGAAGCTGGTCGACATCAAAACATCAAATTACAAATGAACTCTGAAGTTAAAAAAATAAAAGGAGTTGCCGGTGATTTTCAAGTAGAAATATTAAAGCATCCACGATTTGTTATAGAGGAGCGTTGTACTGGCTGTGGGCAATGCGCAGCTAAATGTCCCACAAAAGTGCCTAATGAATTCGATTGTGGATTAACTATGCGGAAAGCCATTTATGTGCCATTTCCACAGGCTGTGCCGCTGATTTATGCAATCGATTCTGACCATTGCCGATATCTTCAGAAAGGAAAATGCGGAGTTTGTGCAAAAGTCTGCAAAGCGGAAGCAATCGATTACGAACAAGAACCTGAGTTAATAACCATAAATGTGGGTTCGATCATAGTCGCGCCAGGTTTTTCTCCCTTTGATCCTACTGTATTGAAAGAGCTGGGGTATGATATCTTTCCAAATGTAATTACCTCCTTAGAATTCGAGCGGATTTTAAGTGCTACGGGTCCAACTCAGGGTAAGGTATTAAGACCATCAGATCAGAAATCCCCTAAACGTATTGCCTTTATTCAATGCGTTGGCTCAAGAAATGCCCAGCTAGGTAATGAATATTGTTCATCTGTTTGTTGTATGTATGCAATAAAAGAAGCGATAATTGCCAAGGAGCATGCAGAACAATTGAATGTTACAATTTTCTATATGGATATCCGTGCATTTGGAAAAGAATTTGATGATTATTATAATCGAGCACGGGACATAATTAATATCGAATTTATTCGTTCACGAGTGGCTAGCATATCACAGGATGATGCCACAAAAAATCTTATACTCGAATTTACCACTGAAAACGGTGAAATACTCGATCGTGAATTTGACATGGTGATACTCTCGGTGGGCTTACAAGCACCTAAAAATGCACCAGAGCTAGCAAAGGTTCTTGGAATTAAGCTTGAAGAGCATAATTTTTGTGAAACACAGATATTTTCACCTTTAAAGAGCTCAAGACCAGGTATATTTGTCTCAGGTACATTTACTGGACCTAAAGACATACCTGATAGTGTTGCTCAGGCTAGTGGCGCCGCTGCAATGGCAGAAGGAGTGATTACACCTGGTCGCGGTGAGTTAGTTGAGATAAAAAGTTATCCTACCGAAGAGGAAGTACGCTGGAAACGACCAAGGATTGGTGTATTCGTCTGTCACTGTGGTATAAATATTGGTGGCGTGGTGGATGTACCGGCAGTTGCAGAGTTCGCAAGGAAATTGCCTGGTGTGGTTTATGCTGAAGACAATCTATATACTTGTTCTCAAGATACACAGGAAAGAATCAAAAGTTTAATCAAGGAGCATAAATTGAATCGTATAGTTGTCGCAGCTTGCACTCCTAGAACACATGAACCTTTATTTCAAAATACCATCCGTGAGGCAGGATTAAATCCATATTTATTCGAAATGGCCAACATAAGAGATCAATGCTCCTGGGTCCATATGCACGAGCCCACTGCAGCCACTGAGAAATCAAAAGACTTGATTCACATGGCGGTAGAGAAGGCCTATATGTTGGAACCATTGCAAAGAGTGCCATTACAAGTGAATAAATCAGCCTTAGTGATTGGTGGTGGAATTAGCGGTATGACCGCAGCATTAGAAATCGCAAATCAGGATTTTAATACATATTTAGTAGAGCGCGAAAACGAATTAGGTGGAAATCTACGAAATATTCATTCCGTATTAGGCGGCATGGATCCTAAAAGGGAATTAAATAGGATAATTTCAGCAATTAAAACAAACGAAAATATTATAATTTACACTGGTGCTGATATTTCCGATATCAATGGATATGTTGGTAATTTCACTACTAAAATAAATACAAAGGGTGATGAGCTGGTTGAGTTAAATCATGGAGTAGTTGTAGTTGCCATTGGTGGGATTGAATATAAACCCACAGAATATTTATACGGTCAGGATCCACGGATCTTAACCCAACTCGAATTCGAAAGTAAAATTGCTAATAATGAACTTGGTGATGCAAAAAAATTTGTCATGATCCAATGTGTAGGTTCGAGAAATGATGTGAGACCATATTGTTCAAGGATATGTTGCAGTGTGGCAATTAAAAACGCAATAATTTTGAAAGAATTGAACCCAGCAGCTGAGATTTATATATTATATCGAGATATTCGAACTTATGGGTTGCGCGAGAAATATTATTACAAAGCAAGTGAGAAAGGTGTGAGATTTATCCGATTTGATGCTGATCAACAACCCAGTGTTGTTCTGAACAATGACGGTAAACTTGATATTAAAATTTATGATCATGTGCTTGGCAATAATATAGAACTTAAACCCGATTTATTAGTGCTAAGCAGTGCGATCCTACCGCAACCAGATAACGAAAGTTTGTCTAAAGTGTTGAAAGTACCATTGAATAAAGATAAGTTCTTTTTAGAAGCTCACATGAAGTTACGACCGGTTGACTTCGCTACCGAAGGCGTGTTTCTTTGTGGTCTATCCCATGGTCCTAAATTCATTGACGAGAGTATTTCACAAGCAGCTGCATGTGCTGCACGGGCAGCGGTTGTTTTATCTAAAGATGTGTTAGAATCTGAAGGAATAATATCCTATGTAGACGAAAATAAATGCAGAGGGTGTGGGTTATGTGTAGAAGCATGTCCTTATAATGCTATTGAATTACAAGAAGTAAACCAGTTCGGTCATTTAGTTCAAGTTGCAAAAGTGAATGAAATATTATGCAAAGGCTGTGGTACATGCGTGAGTGCATGTTTATCAGGTGCGATTCAACAACGAAAGTTCGAGGACAGACAAATCATGGCAATGATTGAAGCTTATCTGGCACCAAAAACATCTGGATTTGAAGCTGATTCTGGAATTGAGGAGGAGATCGATATAGACTAAGGATATTAAGCTAAAACGAGAAACAGGTTAAAAATTTTTAATTAGGTAAAAAATTGGATCAATTAAATAATTAAGTTTGAAAATTTAAACATGTTTACTTATAAGGTGAACATGGAAATGATGTGAGAATATGATAAATGTAAAATATAAAAATTATTTCGTTAAGGAAAAAGTTATATCTCTATAATTCTATTAATCTGTAGGTTAGAAGAAAATAAATAACATACCAGAAAAATAATTTATAATAACGAATGGGA
>CBFDAW010000522.1:0-3198 GCA_965602865.1 uncultured Thermoplasmata archaeon | reverse complement strand
AAATGTGTCACCGTGGATACGTGGCATATCAGAATTAACTTGCACAATTACAACTGTAGCATGTTCTACAGCCGCTTTGGTAATGTCGACACTTACACCTAAACTCAAATAGCCATTCTGGTCCGGTGGCGAAGTCTGGACCAATGCTACATCGATTGGTACCAACTTGCGTTTCATTAATTCGGGCACTTGTGATAAGAATATTGGAGTATAATCCGCCAGACCCTCATTTATCGCGGATCTGGTATTGTTACCAATAAAAAAAGAATTATGCCGGAAATTGTCCTCGAATTTTTGGTCGGTATATGGTGCAACACCCAATGTCCAAACGTGGAATACCTCGGCATCAAAGATTACCTTAGGATGTTTTTGAACATAATCTATGAGTGCACGCACTAAATACTGCGGTTCACCGCAGCCGGTGCCGATGAAGATTCTATCCCCGCGATGAATGTGGCTAAATATCTCGTCCTCGGTTGCGAATTTTTTCGGGTACCTTTTTTTAATTTTAGTTAGCACCCCACTCTTCGATGATTTCATTACGATCACATTCCCAAATATTACGCGTTATATAATTTTCTTTTTAAGTTCATTAGCAGCAATCAGATTCGGATCCCAGACAGGTGCAAATGGCGGGGCATAACTTAGATCCAGGTTCGAAAAATCATCTACCGTCATTTTAGCAGCAATAACGGCAGCAAAAACATCTATCCGCTTCGAAACCCCCTCTTTACCAACCATTTCGGCACCTAAAATTCGACCAGTACTTTTATTGGCAATTAATTTAATTCGTATTTTACTGCCACCGGGATAATAACCGGCTCTTGAACCCTGATCGATCATATTAGAGATATAATCCAAACCTTCACTTTTCGCTTCTTTTTCTGTGATACCCGTTCTTGCGATTTCAAGCTCGAAGCACTTGAAAAGTGCGGTTCCAATAATACCATTGAATGCCGCATTCCCCCCAGCAATATTTTCTCCTGCGACCTTCCCTTGCTTGTTTGCGGTGGTCCCCAGTGGAATATATACTGGTTTTTCCAGAACTTGATGGTATGCTTCCACACAATCACCCGCGGAAAAAATATTAGGAATATTAGTTTCCATACGCTCATTGACCTTAATTGCTCGTGTTTGACCTAGCTCAATGCCCGCCTCTTTAGCAAGCTCGGAGTTTGGTTTTATACCCGTGCCTATTATTACAATATCTACATCTAGTGTTTCACCATTATCTAAAATAGCCTTTTTAACCTGTTCGCCTTCTCCTATAAATTCAGTAACCGAGGTTGATTTAAGTAATATCACTCCCTTGGCATTGAGTTCTTTTTCAACGATCTCATTAATCTCATCATCCATGGTTCCCAAAATATTTGGCATTCGTTCAACAATGGTTACTTTTAAACCTGAAGCTATTATCGACTCTGACATTTCCAAGCCAATATAACCCGCACCAACAATGAGAGCTTTTTTAGGAGAATTTTTTCTAATGTAATTCTTAATTGCGACTCCATCTTCAAGTATTCGCAATGTAAAGACTCCACCGAGATCAATACCTTTAATCGGTGGCGCAAGTGCTCGCGCACCTGTTGAGATCAATAGTTTGTCATATTGATACTTTTTCTCTTCATTGGTATTGAGGTTCTTAACAAGAATAGTCAGGTTCTCTGGCTGTATTGCCACAACCTCGTGACGGAGAAATACATCAATATTTCGTTTCTCTTTGAAAAATTTCGAATCATAAACAACCAGGTTTTCATGTGATTTGATTACATCGGATACAAAGTATGGAAGACCGCACGAACCATAGGAAACATTTCCACTCTTTTCAAATACCAATATTTCGGTATTGGAATTTAGCCTTCGTGCACGACTTGCCGCGGTCATTCCGGCGGCAACACCTCCAATAACTACGATTCTTTCAGAAGACCGATTCGGATCTGACATGAATATATCCCCATTCAGGTTGATCTTTACGATACTGGGAATTGATATTATTAATTTGAACGAGATTAAAAAGTTAATTATGCTGGTTTATGATTATTATCTTATTTCCCGATTAACTCCTCTACCTCTTTTTTTCCTTCTTCTAATTCTTGTACTTGTTCCTCGTCAAATCTAAGTAATAATGTTTGAAATTCACCCACATGCTCTTTCTCTTCTTTTGCCACATCCAGAAGAACCTTTTTTATTTGTTCGTTCTCGGTCATTGCTGCCATTTGCTCATATAGATTGATGGCATCCAGTTCGGCTATTATTGCGGCACGCAAAATCTCTTTATTCAACCTTTTTTCCGGTAAATTCGAAATATCTATTGGTATTTGAGATAACATATTTTTTACCTCCTCCCTTAGTTAGTTATTGATTTATACCATTAATATTTTGTTATTATACTGTCACAAAGCGTGCCCGCACGCTTTTCGAAAGATTTGTGACCCCAAGGGTCCATTGAACTTAATAGAGAATTCCATTTCCACCATCAGTCATTAGATTGATGGAATTCTCTGTTCAAATCAATATTTTTTCTTCCTCGACCGCTTGACAAGTTTAAGGATCTCAAACGCGACTAGGAAAATACCCACAGAAAATAATACATACAACCAGTCAATAATAGTTAACGGAGCAAAACCTATCGAACTATTGATATATGGTCCATATACGACTAAAAACACCAATCCAATTGACACCGCGATGGAAATAAGCAATATTTTATTCGTCCAGAAATTACGGTTGAAAATCGATGTATATTCAAACCTTCTTGACATAATATTCACATACTGGCAGAAGGCAATAATCATATAACTGATAGTTGTAGCTCTGGCATATAATACGGTATCGACTTGATCTACCGTAAATACAACACCCTCTCTATGCATGAATAACCAGAAATTAATAAACGCCAATAATCCAATTATAAAACCGAAAAATATTACTTCAGACGAGGAATATATATTTAATATGTGCTCTTTTCGGGTGCGTGGTGGCGAAGTCATCATATCTTTTGATGACGGGTCAAAGGTTAAAAATGTAAGCGGCATAATTTCGGACAGCAAATCGATTGCTAATATTTGTATTATCAAAATCGGCATAGCCCAATTCCATAAGGCTACACTTGCAAGCCCCAACAACACTATTGCAAGTTCGGCACCATTAGTGGTCAGTGAGGCGAGAACGGTCTTTTTCAGATTATTGTAAATCGTC
>CBFDAW010000521.1:0-3208 GCA_965602865.1 uncultured Thermoplasmata archaeon | reverse complement strand
ATTATGTATATCTGGAAAATCTTCAATCGCGGACTTTATTTAAAAATAATTATTATTATCGTAATTATAATTGCACCTGGCTTGAGTTCTATTTTTAATTTTTCCAATGGAAATTCAAATGCATCCGCAAAAGTTATTACAGTTAATCCGGCTGGAAGTTCCGATTATCAAACAATTTCTGCCGCCATAGATAACGCTAGCTCCGGGGATACAATTTTTGTTCACCATGGGATTTATTACGAAAATATTACTCTAAATAAAACCCTGAACCTGTACGGTTCCGGAGAAGAGGACACTATAATATTTGGTAACTTATCAGATTCGATAGTGAAAATTAATGCTAATTAAAAACACTAGCTGTATTAATTGCATTTTTGGGAATGGTCTTTATTTTATTTTAGCCCTAAGCAACACACTTCAAAACGGTGTGTGTGATGGGAATTCGGGCGATGGGATGTACGCCTATTGGCTGTCAAATAATAACCGTATCGTTAACTATACTTTCAATAATAA
This sequence comes from uncultured Thermoplasmata archaeon, assembly GCA_965602865.1. Lineage (GTDB taxonomy): Archaea > Thermoplasmatota > Penumbrarchaeia > JAEHCK01 > JAEHCK01 > CBFDAW01. Next base: position 2,695 of record CBFDAW010000521.1, on the reverse strand, counting down.
CCAGGGGAATGGTATCTATCTATTGGGATCGGATAATTTCATCATAAAGAACTGCAGTGCTAATAGCAACGGTGTGAACGGGCTCTTCATAGGTAGTAAGAAGAATACAATTATAAACTGCAGCAGTAATAGCAATGGTGCAGATGGATTCTTTCTTTATCATTCTGAAGGTTCAAAGATAACTAACTGTAAGTGCAGTTTGAATGGTGGAATGGGATTTTATCTCAAATATTCGAGCGAGAACATAATAGCAAATAACTCTCTGATTTCCAATTCTGATTTCGGGATAAAAACCGATTCCAACTCAGCTTCGAATCAATTCTATTCTAACGACCTTATTAATAATCACGATGGTAAGATGCAGGCTCAAGATAACGGTAGTGAGAATGATTGGGATCGAGATGGTTTGGGAAATTATTGGTGGGATTATCCATATTTCTATCCTAACTCTACGAACGATGGTCATGTGTGGGATACTCCCTATGAGCTGGTCTCTACGGAGTACTCAGAGGACAAGTATCCATTGGTGGAGTTTGATATTTCGCAAGAGGAAATTGAGCGTATACATCCTGGTGTATTGAATGATACGGATTCCGACAGTGTGTTTGATTTGATAGACGACTTTCCCGATGATCCGGTTAAATTTAGACTCATTGACGATACTATGGAAAATACTTATTCGCTGAAACTCGGACCTTTTTTGGATGAGGATAATAAATCGGTGGTAGGCGCGAAGGTCATGATTACGATTGATGGAAAGCAGTATACAAATAAAACAAATGATACTGGTTTTGTAATTATACCTTTATTGGATATACCGCCAGATGGTGAATACCATATAGAAGTTACCAAAGAAGATTATGAAGCTCTCAGCTTTGAATTCTTTATTATATTTCGAGAAAATCATGTCATGGGGGTGTTTCCGGTTCTGAAGTTAAAGAATGAAGTGAAATCTGGGGCGGATAATATTTCGATTCATATTATTTTAATTATAATTATTACGATGATTATAATTATAATTATTATGTTTTTAAGCTCAATTGTGAATAAAAAGAAGGGTGGGTCAAGAAAGAAGACTCAAGTGAAATAGTAAGAAATCATTATATATAGATTAAATTATTAAGCAACTAATAATTGAGGGGGGTGGCATAACGGTAAATATTAAAATCAAAAGATATTTAATGTCAATTTATTTTGTATTCTTATTAGTCACCGGTGGTTTTTTTGGTCATCTGGTTTTTAAGGATATTCTTGATGAGGTAACCGTAGAAGCTGCAACGACGCGGTATGTTGGCGGTGTGGGGTTTGGGAATTACTCAAAGATCCAGGACGCTATAGATAACGCTTCTATTGGAGATACTGTCAGAGTGTACGCTGGGACATACACTGAGAATGTTATTGTAAATAAAACAGTTACCTTGATCGGGAATGGCACTACGAATACGATTATAAATGGTGGTGCGAGTGATGATGTTGTATTTATAACGGCAGATTGGGTTAATATAACCGGTTTTAAAATAACAAACAGTGGCACCAACTCAGAAGACGCAGGAATAGATATTGGTCATGCAAATAAGTGTAAAATTGAAAATTGTACTTTTCCGAACAATGAACGAGGTATCCGCTTGAATTTTTCATCTAATAACATAATTAGAAATAATACCTGCAACTCAAACCGTTGGGGCGAAGGGATCGAACTTTCTGATTCTCCTAGTAACACCATTGAAAATAACACATGTTCTAATAACTGGGATGGCATTAAGATATCTAGTTCATCGAGTAACATTATTAAAAATAATACTTGCTCGAATAACGAAGATGGCATAGATTTATGGTTTTCAACGAATAATATATTTTATAATAATACGATGTCTTCATGTGGATTATCAATTACCGCATTTTCACTATCACAATGGAATACACATATTATAGGTATTGACAATTCTGTAAATGGGAATCCTATATACTATTGGAAAAATCGCAATGGAGGTACCGTACCATCCGGGGCAGGACAAATAATTCTTGCAAACTGTAATAATGTCAGGGTTGAGAATCAGAATATTAATGGTGGAAGTGATGGTATACTACTTGGATTTTCAAATAACAATATAATATTAAAAAATATCGTTAACTCACACAATGATAATGGTATAAATTTAGAAAATTCAGGGAACAATATAATCGAGAATAATATTTGTTCAAATAACTTTGATGGTATGTACCTAGATTCATCATCCAGTAACCTAATTAGAAACAACACTTTTTCAAGCAATGAAATAGGGGGAATATGGGTATCATTTTCTTCTGGGAATATAATTAGTAATAATACCTTCTCGAACAACTGGGAAGGTTTATGGCTGTCTTATTCTTCGAATCATTATATTTACCATAACAATTTCATCTCAAATCACCAACATGTTGATGACTATGATGACAATCATTGGAATAATGATCTAAACGAAGGTAATTATTGGGATGATTACTCAGGTTTAGATAACGGTGCAAATGATCAACAAGCCGGGGATGGCATTGGAGATACAGACATCCCTCATTTAGATCTGGATAATTATCCGATCATCAAACCCTCAGGCTGGTTATATCCCAATGCCCCAATACTAATAGACCCTGGTTATGCAGACCCGGATGGGGATTATTCGATTACATGGAACAAAACCTGTGGTGCTGCAAGATATAT
>CBFDAW010000520.1:0-3209 GCA_965602865.1 uncultured Thermoplasmata archaeon | reverse complement strand
ATCTCAATAAGAAGCCTAAGCTATAATCATTATTGGAATGGATCTACTTGGGTTCCCATGTTAACCTGGTTACCTGTCACAGGAACAATGATCTGGTCCTATGATTCCAGTACAGTAAAATGGATCTCTGGGAATAGATACAGCATTCAATCCCGTGCCACGGATAATGCGACTAATTTTGAGACCCCAAGTATCAGTAATGTATTCACTATTGATAAGGATAACCCATCATCAATTATAGATATCCCAATGAATAATATCTGGTTAAATAAATTGAATATTATTTCAGGCACTTCTACAGATATTGGTGGGTCAGGGACGGTTAGAGTGGAAATCAGTATTTATTCATTTGAAGATAATAAATATTGGGCTGTAAAAGGCTGGGAGTCAATCGAATCCTGGTTACCAGCTATTGGAACATACAAATGGTACTATAATTCTAGCAAGGTTCCGTGGTTTTCGGGCAATCAATATCTTATTCGTTCCCTAGCAACTGATAATGCTAGTAACTTAGAGGATCCTAGCGAGGGTAATTATTTTAAGTACGATGACCAACCACCAGAACCACTTTCAATCGATATTAATGATGGTGATGAGTATACAAAATCTGCTAATGTAATTTTATCACTTCATTCAGAAGATTCCGATTCAGGGATATCTCAAATGTCATTCAGTTTCGATGATATGGATTGGACCTCATGGGAGCCTTTCAATCAAAAAAGACCTATTACCATCCCGCCGAATGACGGTGAAAAAAGTGTATATTTTAAAGTTTTAGATAATGCTAGTAATATTGCCGACCCAGTTTTTGATACCATAATTTACGACACTACACCACCGGAGAACCTATCTATCGTAATAAATAACAATGCCAATTATACAAATTCAACCCAGGTTAAACTAAATCTTTATGCAACAGATATGTTATCAGGCGTTGCCGATATGTCATTAAACTACGATACAACTAGTTGGACCATTTGGAAAACGTTCAATCATGAAATGTTTTTTACCCTCCCACCTAATGACGGTGAGAAAATTATTTATTTTAGGGTGCGTGATAAAGTAAGTAATATCGCGGAACCCATTTTTAGCTCTATTACACTTGATACCGAGCCGCCACATTCTTTATCGATTTCAATCAATAACGGTGCCTTTGAAACCGATTCTGAATTAGTTACTTTAAAACTAAATGCAATTGATAATATTTCAGGCACCCATCAAATGTCATTTAGTATCGATGGCATGAATTGGACCAGTTGGGAACCTTTCAATCATGAAAGGTTTTTTACACTCCCACCGAATGACGGTGAAAAATCTATATATTTCAGGGTGATGGACAGAGCCGGTAATATAGCCGACCCGATATCTAATGTGATCTTGTTAAAAACACCACAGCCGACAAAATTAGATAACACAGAAAAAAGATCATTACTCAGTACTGAGTTTTTAATTATTTTAATTGTTTTCATTATAATAATACTTATTCTAATCCTAGTTGGGATAATTAAAAAACGAAGGAAACACCCACGACAAGAATTACTGCCTGCAGGGGCACTTACCATTAAACCAGGTGCACTCTCAACACCTGTGATATCCATAGGTCAGGTCCCGGGGACGCTAAAAGTTCCACGACTGCCCAGCACAATCCCGGCTGTTAGCTCACAACAACCCACACCAACGATTGCACCTACACCTATTTTAGCAAAATCAACTCAAATTCCTCAAACACCAATTCCACAACCAACAGCGCAGGTTCCGCAGCTACCACAGCTACCACCCGCGCAAAACCAAGCACTAACCACTTCGATAACAGAGATTACTTCCACACCATCAGCTTCACCACAAACTACGATTTCACCGGCACCATCCGTTTCCACACAAACAACTACACCAACGCCCACGATTGCTCAACCATCAACCCCATCACCTAGCCCAGATGTTCATCTACCGGCTTCTACGGCACAACCGACCATTGCCGGCACTGGTCAACCTACACTATTGGTTGATAAAACTGCCAAAGCCCAGCAAGTAATAGGGACAACTCCAACAGCAGTACAAACACAAAGTCAACCACCATCATTATCTCAAGAATCCACTGGAAAAACAGATGAAGATCAAAATAAGGATCCAGAACTATAATAAGGTTGTTCCACCAAACTTTATAAATACATTGAAAATTATCTTTATTTGCTTAATGGGGTCGTCTTATGCAGGAAAAGTATATTGCCATGGTCATTATACTAATAATTTTACCAGGACTCATTGCAGTTGATCCCAACTTTGGTTCTACAACATCTGAAGATGTTCAATTTCCTGAAATTCTGGATAATAAAGTAATTCCCGTAGATGCAAATAAACTCTTGGCAAATACCCCACAAGCGTTCACCGAGAATCGTGGTCAGCTGGAGAATAATGATGTTCGGTTTTATGCCCAGGGCGGTGGGATTTGGTTCACGGATGATGGTGTGTGGTTTGAGATTAGAGAAGAAATAACAAAGAATAGTCGAAAGTCAAGAGTCGAGAGTCAAGAGTCGGATGAGTTGTTTGATCCAATAGCAAGGTATAGTGCCCCTGAGCCAGTGGAATATCGGCGGGTGGTTTTAAAACAGAAGTTCGTTGGTTCGAACCAAGTAAGACCCGTTGGAAGAGAACAACTGAACTGGTACAGCAACTTCTTCTACGGAAACGATTCATCTAAGTGGTGCACTGAAGTGCCAAATTATCAGGAAATTTACTACGAGAATCTATGGGGTGGCATTGACCTGCGATATTATACAAATGAGAATTGTTTAAAATACGATTTTATATTATATCCGGGTGCTGATGCAGGTCAGATTCGAGTGAGGTATGAAGGTGTGGATGGATTAGAGATTGATAGGCTGGAAAATTTAATCATAAGAACGCTACTTAAAAATATCGTAGATGGTAACCTTTTCATATACCAGAAATCTGATGGGTTAGTAAATCATATAAAAGGTAGATTTGAAATTTATAATAAAAACGAATATGGTTTTAAAATATCAGAAGATTATCAAAAACAAGAAATTCTCGTAATCGATCCAGAGATGAAATTAGAATTTTCTACATATATAGGGGGAAATGGAGAGGAGTTATGTTATGATATTGGCATAGATTCTGCCGGGAACACAATCATTACTGGATGGACAAAAGCATCGGATTTTCCAACAACACCCGAGGCGAATGATACA
>CBFDAW010000519.1:0-3211 GCA_965602865.1 uncultured Thermoplasmata archaeon | reverse complement strand
GTTGGCAAAACCAACCCCTTATTCCTCGATTTAGCCCCCTCCTTCAATTTTCTTCCTAAACTATTTGGACATATTCTTCGACATAGATTACACTTCTCTAGAATATAACTTTTTTCTGTTCTGTATTGTGATAATGGCCTGCAAGATTGCTGATTAACAGTTTTGCCATCCAATGCTCCCTGGGGACAAGAATCAATACAAAGTTGACAATCTGAAGGACATCCTTCATATGTTGCAATAGTGTCCCCTTCCAAATCCATGTCAACCAATACAGCTCCAAGCTGAATCATGTTCCCATAATCTTTATTCATAAGAAGCGTATTTTTACCTAACACACCAAGTTCGGCAAGATGTCCGGCATGGCGTAACGAGAGAATCGCCCTTCCGTATGACCGTTCTGGTTCCCAATGTTCGTAAGGTTCAGCTGAAGGAATGGGGACTGATCTAATACCCTGACTCTCCAGTCTAAGGCAAACTTCAATTCCAAGCCAATCTACTTTCTGGATCATGATATTACCTACATGAGTGTAAGGAATACAATTAGAAGTAAAAAGTGATTCTGTAGGTATTTTTTTGGCAAATACCAAAACAGATTTACAATTTTTATAAATATCATTAGGGTGAAAACCTTTCGGAGCTTCGCGAAATCTTTCAACTGGTGCAATACCACAAAGGTCTGCACCTAAACTTCTAACAATTTTTTTTACTTTATCAGGCCCAAGTTCCATTTATTCCTCCTCCCATTTATCTTGAAAATAAATTTAAACCTGTCAATCGGCGAAATCAGTAACTATGTTTGAAGATCTACAATACCATACGGTTTAAAGAGTTTTTCTACATTTTTAGTCATATGTGTCCAGCGGTATATTTTTTTACCCTTTGAGGTCATCTCCACCTCGTATATTTTCTCTGCTTCCTCCATCAAATCTTCAAAGCCAATATCGAATTTATTTACTCTTAATTTCCATAAAACCGCAGCAATTAATTCATAAGCTATGAAATTTATAACAGAAAGATATGCCTCTATTCTTCCTGGTAATTGATATCTAACCGGAGTCAAACAAGCATTTCCTCTTAGGAATCTAAATGCTTTTTCATTTTGGCGTAGCATTTTTTTATTATGCTCGTTAACATTGACCTAAATCGCACCGAAATGTTTATGTCCCGAAATTTCATATTATATATTAATGGTATTTCCACATTTTTTTAAAGGTTCGAAAATATCAATATTTTTCACTGCTATGGCGGCTCAAAATACTCAAGGATACACTCGATCACGCGGGTATGATCAATTGCAAAACGATCCCAGGTATGATTACCCTCGAAATCGGAGATCCCCAGCATATGACAGAGGTAGGGATTACCCCCGCCGTCCACCACCGAAGAAAGAGGATACACGGTCAAGTGCGGCTGCGGCGTCGGTTATCGGTATTATACTCAGGGTCCTATTAATGATATTTATTATTGCATTTTTCATCATGCCGCACTTCGCACCGTATCGAAATACGTTTATTGATTATCTCATGGCGGGGCTGTATAAATACGAAGAGGTCCCGGACTCGGTGGACTTTTCTGTAGAGCGTGTCTTGACCATAGAAAGTGACGATTATTTGAACTATACTTTATTTCTACCGATTCCGCAAAATATCAGAATCGACGGTAAAGATGCGCAGTTGTTAAAGGACTATGATCAAAAGCCGCGGGCATCCGAGAAACTGGGCGGTGAGTCGAATCAATGGGTCTGGCATGAGGTCCTGGAGAGCGGCGGGAAGGCGGCGATTCATGTAATTTACTATTTCAGGACCGAAAAGATCAGCTGGGATATTAGCATAAAAAAATCCGGGACGATCGAGGATATTTTAACAGTGGCGCCAAATCTTAAGCAGCGGCATTCTGGTGATGCTTGGCCAGTACCGGATTACCAAGATAGTGACGGCATGGATACCGATGATGATGGGATACCCGATACCACTGATGTGGATGATAACAATGATAATTTCCCAGACAAATACCGTATAGAACCCAGCAATCCACAAATAAGAGAACTTTTGCTATATATTCTTAATAATGCTGGACTATATCTTGGTAATGATCTATCAAATATCGGGCACCTGAATGTATATGAAGTAGTCCTGGCTATTTACAATTATATCGACGACACATGCTCTTACCCGACCATTGATGAAATGTACGAGGATGCACGAACTTATGGCGGGTACCCCAAGTGGGCAACCGGTACGCTGGGCGATGAACGCGGGGACTGCGATGACCAGTCGATTCTATTCATCACACTGTGTCGTGCCGCCGGAATACCTGCAATGCTGGAGATCGGTGCACTGTACGACCCGCAAATGGACCGCTGGGAAGGACACGGCTGGGCAAACGTGCTAATCCCGTACTCCACCGAGTATCGATGGGAGAAAGGTTACGATTATGTAACACCCATGGTGGATATCGTCAATAATATTTTTCTATTCCGGGACCCCAATCGATTCTCCGAGTGGGTGGACGATGGCATAAAAGGTAAACTGAACACCACCGGGTACTGGAACCCCAGCCATCTGGAGCTGCGATATCTAGCTTGGGAATATTTTTACGAGGGCACATCGGTGGATACTGCTGAAGCATATATCACATTGGAATGGAGTGCAAAGGCTCCGGAGAAGCTGTATATTTGATGTTGGTATGAAAAAACATATATCTAAGTGAGTTGGGAGAGAATGTACCCCTGGGGGGTATATAGCCCCGCAGGGGCTAATACGTTACCCATTGTCCACCCTATGCATTACCCACATCTTTTGGAATATCGATAAGTTTAAAAAAATATTGAAAATTAGCGTTATTTTTACGAGTAGAAAATACAAAATAGAGAATAACTAAGGTAAATGAAGCGGTCTCAAAACGCGATTCGCCAGTAAAACTTGTGGGTAATGCATAGATTGTCCACCGCAGGCTGACGAGAATGGGAACGGTTAATATTATTATTACGTTGATTATAATCAATAATAAGAATAATTGATTTATTAATGATTACATCATATTCTTTTTCTGTTACTCTTTTTCTTTTGAAATTTATTTGAATATTGTATTTAATAAATCCAATATCTCTTTAGTACTCCAGATTTTAATTTTATTTTGCTTTGCAAAATGTTTATCTTCAGTCCATATCCCGTTATTAGGGATCGCTAATGCTAATGCGATAAAGGTAACA
>CBFDAW010000518.1:0-3214 GCA_965602865.1 uncultured Thermoplasmata archaeon | reverse complement strand
ATTTGTTATAATCAATAACCGGTATTAGTTTTTCCTGATCCTCGGATCCAACCAAAGTATCCCCCCCCGGTTTTAAACCGGATTAGTGATCCGCTCCATAATTTCCTTCTTTTTTGATTCATCCAATTCTTCATCCAATTTTTCAGGAAATACTTCTGGCTCATTTTGATGTTTTATAAACGTCTTCAGCAACCCATCGATTAGGTAGTGGTGTGTTTTCATTACCTCAGGGATCGTTTTAGTCTTTACCATATTATTTACCTCCTTGGATCAAATAAATTAACTAGTTCAAGTGCCAATATGCATCATGGGCCAATAATCGTCGTACTTTTCAAATATCTCCATGTTCTCTTTCTCGACCTCAAGTATTCTATAATGACTTAGTTCCATGATGGCAAAATATTCAAAGAGCTGTTTTAAGTCTGGCACATCTTCAAATCGTTCTGCAAACACTTCATAGAACTCTTTGGCAGCTAACTCTGCTTCCATAGCCTGGTCAATGACCTCGCTCACAAGAACGTTCTCCTCGGGTATACTAAGCTCTGGCAATGGCACATACGTTTTTTCGGGTAACACTATTTCCCTTCCCGGGAAGCGATTATTAAACGCTTTCTCAAGACATTCTCTATGCTTATCTTCTTCATTAGCTAGAAAAAGTAATTTATCCTTTAGAAACGCGTTTTTCACAACTTCTGCTAACTTAGAATAAATCATATTGCTATCCACCTCATTTTTTATTGCAGATAGAAATAATTCTTCATCACTGAACTTACTAAGGTCCATTTTATCACACTCAATCTAAAATCTAACCGCGAGGGTCAATACCCAGGTTTCCGTTCTTTTATAAAAAAATGCATTATTATTAACTTTGCGAAGCATTTTTTTATAATTAATAATTTTCCGCCAGCTCTTCGAAATATGCTTTTGAATGATTGCAGCTAGGACAGAGTTCAGGTGGTTCTGTACCTTCATGGATATAGCCACAGTTACGACATTTCCATTTGACTGGAGCCTCTCGCTTGAAAACCGTACCTTCCTTTACTTGATTGAGTAATTTCTTATACCGTTTCTCATGCTCTGCTTCAACTTTTGCTATGCTCCTGAACTGCGCCGCCGCTTCCGGTAAACCTTCCTGGTCGGCAATGTCACCTGCTTCTTTGTAGAGTTTGGTCCATTCGAGATTCTCGCCTGCGGCGGCTTCTTCTAGGTTCTCGGCGGTAGTGCCAACCACGCCCGCAGGATAAGTAGCGGTAATCTCTACATCGCCGCCTTCTAGTAGTTTAAAATATCTCTTCGCATGCTCCAACTCGTTCTCGGCGGTCTCCATGAATATACCGGCAATCTGTTCGTAGCCTTCTTTCTTTGCCGCCTTTGCAAACATGGTATAGCGATTTCGTGCTTGTGATTCGCCGGCAAATGATGCCAGTAGATTTTTTTCAGTTTGTGTTCCTTTTACACTTGCCATATTTTTTTCCTCCTTCTATTCCTTTTATAATTTTATGTTTGAGATTTGTGATAATCTATTAACCTTTTATTCCCCACCGCTTGCCAGTGGAAAAGTAAACAACGGTAAGCGCTGGCTTAGTTCTTGGTCGAGCATTAATAATCCATTCCCCTGGCCGCCCGTGAGCTTAAGCTTTTGCACTACTTCTTTAGCGGTTGCTTCCTCCTCCACTTGCTCTTTCACGAACCATTGTAGAAAGTTATTGGTTGCATGGTCTTTTTCCTCGATTGCCAGGTTCACTAGATCGTTGATTAATCCTGTCACTTTTTGCTCATGCTGGTACGCCTGGTCGAACGGTGCATTGGGGCTATCCCATTCGGTTTCTGGCGCTTCAATAGGTTTCATGAGCGCCCTGCCACCGCGCTCGTTGATGTAATTGTAGAACTTCACTCCATGGAATAATTCCTCTTTTGCTTGGCAGTGCATCCAGTGCGCAAAACCTCGAAGGTCGACGGTTTGGAAATAAGCCGCCATGGACAGATACAGGTATGACGAATACAGCTCTGCATTCATTTGATTATTTAAAGCCTCTTGCATTTTTTCGCTTAGAATTTTAATTCCCCCTGAGCCTTCGAATCATTCTAATTTTAACTCTTTCGAGCTGCTCCAGAGACCATGGATATTGCAGCATGAGGTTGCCATGATCGTTCCAGGTTTTCCCGTCTTTAAGGTACAAACCACCTGCGGGTCGGTGTAGATTGTACTGGTGTTCGGTCCTTCTGCTGATGCACCATGTGCACCCAGATTGAATCTTCCAATAGTATGCGGGAATTTTTCTCCCTCCGGTTGGAAGAATACCGAGATCCACGCAATGTGGTGTTCCGTAGTATTCGGGTGGGTAATCTCTTTTCCCACGGTTACAATTACTTTCAATGGTTCGTCTTTTTTTGCAGCCTCCGGTGTCTCAATTACCGGTACATGCTTTTCCTGCTTCCAATCTGCCTCTTGAAATACTTCACATATTTTTGCCATTTTTTTCACCTCGGTTACTATTCTACTAAAATCATTGGTTGCCCGCAACAAATTAACTCGCCGCCGCCAACCTCTTTCACTTCAACTATGTTTCCACATATCTCGCATTTAAACACTTGTCCGATATTATCTACATTTACCATTTTTTCACCTCATAATTAATCACTTATTTTCACAAACTTCGACCTTGGTGCCCCGCATCGTGGACATCTCTCCGGCGGAAACTCGCCGTTATAAATATATCCGCAAACTATACATTTCCATTTCATAATAATTACCTTCTTAGAAGTTACAAAATTTAGAATCCTTCTTCCACCTCGCCACAGCTGTTAGATTCCCCAACACCGGTGGCTTTTGGTTCGTTTGGTTTTTTATCCGTGCTACCTGCCTTCTTTTCTTTATAATCCTTAATCGCCTCGTGCAGTGCATCCGCTGCCAGATTCGAGCAATGCATTTTCTTCGGCGGTAAGCCATCGAGTTCATCAGCCACATCATTACGAGTGATTTCCATGGCTTCATCCACATGTTTGCCTTTTGCCAATTCAGTCACCATACTAGATGTAGCAATAGCCGAGCCGCAGCCAAAAGTCTTGAACTTTATATCTTCAATAATATCATCCTTAACCGTGATGTATATCTCCATGAGATCCCCACACACAGGGTTACCCACTTTACCATATCCGTCAGCGTCCTCTATCACTCCGACATTTTTCGGATTTTTAAAGTGCTCTAATACTT
>CBFDAW010000517.1:0-3217 GCA_965602865.1 uncultured Thermoplasmata archaeon | reverse complement strand
GGCAGCAGTTGATGCGCAATCATACGGGTACACATGTCATAAATGGTGCGGCACGTACTTTATTGGGTAACCATATCTGGCAGACCGGTGCGCAGAAAGGGTTGGAACGGTCCAGGTTGGACATCACGCATTATGCAAAGCTTACAGCCGAGGAGCTTCAGAAAATTGAATTGATAGCAAATGAAGCAGTTTTAAGAGGCTATAATGTTAAAAAAGCCTGGTTACCCCGCGACCAGGCAGAGAAAGAGCACGGTTTCAGGCTATATCAAGGTGGAGTACCCCCAGGTAAGAGTGTCCGAGTGGTCAATATTGAGGGCTTTGATGTTGAAGCCTGTGCAGGTACACACCTGGATAATACACGTGAGATCGGGATGATCAAGATCTTACGCTCCGAGCGTATCCAAGACGGAGTTGAACGCCTCGAGTTTGCGGTAGGTCTAGCTGCTATCGACCAGGTGCAGGCTAGAGAGAAGTTACTTACCGATGCGAGTGGTGTCTACAATGTCCCACCCGAGCAGCTGCAAAAGACTGCAAAAAGGTTTTTTGACGAGTGGAAAGCACAGCGGAAGGAAATCCAGGAATTGCATACTCGGTCACAAAGTAAAGCGATAACTGAAGAAGGTGCTGACGAAGAATCTATTAATGGTGTTAAAATCATTACCCGTGAGATTTCGCAACCGTTAAAAGGGCTGATCGCAGTTGCCCGAAAACTCATTAATAGTTCTGAAAAAACAATAGTAATCTTCGGCACCATAGCCGAAGAAGCTGGTAAGATCATCATTGCCCGAACCAGTGATGTGGACCTAGACCTCAGAGAATTAATAAAGAGCGCCGCTGAGTTGTTAGGCGGTGGCTCAGGCGGCAAACCCGATTTTGCACAAGCCGGCGGGGCAAATACCAATAAATTCCACGAAGCTCTAAAAGCAGCCAAAGATGCAGTGAAGAATAAGCTTTGAAAATTATAATACAATTACCGAATATCCAGCACCTTAATTTAACACCCCAAAACATTTTCACAAACCTTTAGTGTTTGTTTCGCAACCTCAACCCAGGAATGTTTTTTAATTTTTTGTCTACCTAGGTTGCCCATTTTTTTTCTAATCATTTCATCATCCACTAAGATCCTCAATTTCTCTTCAATTGCCAGAGCCGAGGGTTGGATCAAATACCCGGTCCCAGGTTCAAAAATCTCGGGAATACCATCCACTTCAGATGCTACAATTGGTTTTCCTGCCGCCATAGATTCTAGGATCACATTACCTAATGGCTCGTACAGTGTAGGATAAACCACAATGTCCATACTCGCGTAATATTTCGGAATATCATTATACGGAACATAACCAGTGAATTTGATCTTATCTTGAATTCCTAATTTTTTAACAAGCTCTTGCAGCCTACTCTGATCAGAACCACCACCGACAATAAGAAAATTACAATCGAAGTTTTTAGCTGCTCTAATTAGGAATTCAACGCCTTTATGCGGTTCCAATCTACCTATGTATCCCACTACTAACCCTTTTAACCCAAGATTACTTCTGAAGTTCTCTTGGGAATCGAACTTTACGATGTCGATTCCGTTATGTATCACAGTCATCTTAGTGTCATTTATACCATATTTTTTTGTTTCATTTTTGATTACATCGCTAATACAAATCAGGTGGCTTGATCTCCTGCAGCATGTTTTATCCATTTTAATATACATCTTCATCATTGTTAATGCATCTATTTTCTTGGCGATATTTCCCCCAATTCTTTTATATCTCTCATACTCCCCCAGCCAAGTATTATGCATCTTCACGACCGTGGGGAATTTATTAAGAATCAAGTGCCCATAGGCGCATATTCCATGCCCATGGATGATATCAAAATTCTTTAATAACGATTTTGTTCGGTAAGCAGAAAAAATCGAGTACGGTCTTCGTACTCGGTGGACATGAATACCTTCATGGATCTCTTCTTTAGGCGCATCCGGGTGCGCTGCGGCAACCACGTGAACCTCGTTGTCGAGTGATTTTAAAGCTTTAGCTAACTGGTATGTATGAATCGTCGTCCCCCCCGCCATGCGTGGCGGGTAATCCATGGAGAGTAATGCTATTTTCATATTTAATCTCAATAGTTTTATGCTAATTTACGGGAAGGGGGAAGTGATTTATTATTGATTGAACGGGAAGGGGGAAGGGGGAGGTGAAATTGATGTAATTTGGCTTATTATGCGGCAAATATCTAATTAAGATTTTATTTTCCATTTCCTTCTGCTATATTTGCAGGTATCGAATATGCAGCTCTTCTTAATTGAGATATTAATCCATATCTTTCATAATTTGGATAATCTAATGTACTTTTATAAACTTTTAATGTAAATTCATGAGATGCTTTCCAAACATCTAAATCCATATAAGTCTTAATTACAGAATCCTTTACCATAATTTCACCTAATAATCTTAGAATTAATATAAAGATTAGTAATATAGTTTTCTAGAACCGCTTCCCCCTTCCCGCTTCCCCCTTCCCGAGCTATTAATAAATCAGTAAACATCATAAAGATATTATATTTTATTCTCCTTCAGCATTACTAATGAAAATTGGCATGATCGGCCGCAGCATACCCCCGTTCGACCGTGGCGGGATCCAAACACATATCGCCGAGCTCTCTAGGGCAATAGCGAATAAAGGCATAGATACGCATGTATTTATCGTTGGCGAGGGTAGCAAGAAACCTGGTAATGAACTCACGCTAAAGCATCTGTTTGTCCACCCGATCCGTTGCGTGCCGCTGCCCAGATTAACCCTGGGTGAGTATGTATCATATTCATTGAACTGCGCGCGGCATATTAGGAGATATAATTTAGACCTGGTCCATGGCCATTCCATGTATTCATTTGGTTATGCCTTGACTAAGAAATTACCATACGTTGCAACACTGCACGGGACCCAGTATAATGAGTTCAAGAATAGTCTATTATACGGTGCAAGCCCGAACCATATCATTACCGATTTTTCGTCCATGCTCATGGAGCGGTACTCGGGAAAGAGGGCGGATAGGGTGATCGTCGTCAGCCAAGATAACCGGCGTGATGTAATATCGCAGTACGAAATCCCCGAGGAGAAGATCGTCACCATACCAAACGGTGTTAATGTCTCCCGTTTCCAACCCAGTACCTGCGACTCAAAAACTGTAATCTTTGTGGGTAGATTGCATGAGCGTAAAGGGATCGAT
>CBFDAW010000516.1:0-3221 GCA_965602865.1 uncultured Thermoplasmata archaeon | reverse complement strand
TATTATCGGAACTGTGATAGATATGAAAATAATAATCAGTTGAATCATCATAACCTACCCCATATACATTACTTCGAGCTTCGCAGGTATCAATAGTACAATGGTCTGAATACTCGATTTGAAAGAGTGCGCCGTTACGAACATCTCTCATATAACAATTATTCGCCGTGCTGTATGAACTGTATTTTATAATAAATGCGTAATTCCAAGGACCACCTACATAGCCAAAATTTTCTCCATAAATATTATCTATTGTTGCATAATCACTTTTGTAGACTCTTACAGCACAACTATAATTGGTTATGTAAAAATATTTTATTGTAATATAATCCTTTCCATTCAGCATATAAAATGCAATTCCAGTCCCATTAGAACCATTGAGTTTTGGTCTATCATCTGGTTTTGGTTCATCTCCTGGAGTAGTTTTATAGCCTTGAAACACAATATGATTTCCCTCGTTCCCTGAATTCTCGATAACAACATGTTCTTGACCGTAATCACCCCCTTTGATATAAACCGTATCCCCCGCTTGTGCCTGTCTTGCAGCGTATGTGATTGTTCGCCATGCAGTCGCTTCTATTAGTCCGCTCTTAGAATTATTCCCTGTAGTAGAAACATAGTATGTATTTCCCGATCCGCCTGAACCTGCACCAGGATTTGTACTTGGACACTCGCCTGAGGATAATCTTAAAGAAATCCCATTTTGATTGTTTGAGTCCATTATGTTGCTTGTTACTACATTGTTTGATGATGAAATTAAAGAAATTCCATCACGATCATTTGAATTCGCAATGTTGTCTGATAAATTATTTTCCGAAGAAGATTCTAAATAAATTCCCAATTTATTTGAATTAACTGTATTATTTGTCAGAATATTATCAAAAGAAAAATCTAAGAATATCCCATACCAAGCATTTGAATTTACTGTATTATATGATAATGTATTATTTACCGAAGAATCCAAATAAATCCCATTATTATTATTTGAATTTGCTGTGTTGTCAGTAAGGATGTTATATGATGAGGAATCTAAGTAAACCCCATCATAAGTATTGGTATCTACTAGGTTACCTCTTATAATATTATCATTAGAATAATCAAAATAGATGCCATAACCGTTGTTTTTGCAATTATTGTTAGAAATTGTACATCCAGTCACTTTATTTTCTACATTCCCTTCTAGTTTTATCCCGTAGTAACAACTGCCGCTGTTTTGAATGGTGAACTTCATGATCGTAACATAATCTGCTATGATTTTTATTACTGTTCCATTATTTCCACCATCTATTATCGTATTCGATGTACCATTCCCAATTAAAGTTACTGGTTTATTTATAATCAAGTTCTCATAATATGTTCCAGCCCAAATTCGTACGGTATCTCCAGAAGTGGCATTATCGATGGCACCTTGGATCTTATTATAATTACTCCCACCATTATCGTTCACGGTTATTGTTTTACCTTCTACTATCATTGGCTTATCAGAGAATTCTGGAAGGTACGAAATTCCCCCTAGAAGTAGCAAGATAACCAATATTAAAGATAATATTTTCTTCATTTTATAATACCTCAATTAAATTAAAATAAATCTTTTAACGATTTTTATTTGGTTTGATAGATTTTAATTAGCGGCTTCCCCCTAATTCTATTTAATTATAACATTAATAAACTATAAAAATTTATTGTTCTTAATTTCTTTCACCGATTAATAGTTTGTTAATAACTACATCTTTTATTTATATTCTTTTTTAACTAAAATACCAAACCATATGCCAAAACATTTTGCGAATTTTAATAAAAATATATCCCGTACAAGCACAATATCTATACAAAATTCTATTGATTTTTTCTAGTCATCCATTTTCACTCAAAACTAAAACCCAACCAAACCCTATTAATTTACTAAACCAAAGCATCAATAGGAATAGAATTTTCTCTCCAAAAACTCATCATTATATCTAATTATGAATATGAGCTGTTTTCTCATACTACTTTTACTCTTCGAACTCTGCACCACATTTTGGGCAGATGGTAATTTCCGCTCCAAGACTAACGCCACAATCCGGACATTCATATTCTTCAGCTGCTTGTCTCTGTGTTTCTGGGAGTATTATATTTTCCTTTATAAGTTCCTCGCCATCAAGCTCTAATTCTTGTTCCTGCTCAACCATTAAATCTACTTCAAATCGTTCATCTTCCTCAAGTTCTACATCTAATTCTCCTTCAAACATTAATTCTGTTTCGAATTCACTATTGAGTAATTCATCTTCCTCACATTTCACTTGGAATCTCTCAACGGGGGTTATTTCCTCGAATTCATTCTTAAGAAATCCCTCTACCTCAAATCCTAAATCGGTCCCACTGCTTGGGTATTCGCACATAGATGCACCTTCTTTGATTTTTTTATCTTTCTGATGCATCTCTTCTTTAGGCGGTTGTTTTATTTTAAGTGGAAGTTCTTGTTTTTCATGTGTTCTTTGAGATTGCGGTAGTTCCTTTTTAGGTTTTTTAATAGGTAATTTCCTTTTATCTCTTTCTTCATCAACCTTTTTCTTACCATACTTGCCTCTCTTCCTCTTTAAGACAAATGGAAATATTACCACAATTGATATAATGACTATGATTATAAGCCACAATAAAATTTGCCAAATGTTATTCAGTGTGTATTTTTCTTTCTCTTTTTCACCAGTTGGCGTTGAGTCATCATCTAATGGATCCGTCCCTGCATTTTGCTCCTCTAAATCCGTATATCCATCATTATCGTCATCGTTGTCCATCCATGATCGAGAATTGTTTTGGTCACCATCTGGCTTACCATCTCCATCTGTGTCCAAAGGCTTGTTTATTGGGTCTTTAGGGTCTGTATCTAGTAATTCCTCATACTCATTTGAAAAGCCGTCGTTATCATCATCTTGATCTTCAATATCGGACATCCCTTTGGTATCCATGTCAAGGTTAATTGTTATGAAATCCCAGCTACATATATATTCCAATGGGTTTCCTGCAATATCTGTAGCGGTGAGATTTATGTTTACTGTATAGGTAGTATTGTATAATAAATCAGAACGTGGGTTAAAAATCATCGTATTATTGTCCCAAATAAATTCCCCACCTACCTCGGGGTATATAAGGAAAGCACTTTCTACCGTTGAATGTACCATAGATTCGTTGAAAGTAATAGTGATATTAGCGGTAATAGGTATATTTGTACCCGTTGGTGA
>CBFDAW010000515.1:0-3222 GCA_965602865.1 uncultured Thermoplasmata archaeon | reverse complement strand
ATATTGAGTACTTCTCCGTTTGGTAGCGGAAGAAGTTGGGCTTGGTCATTGTCATCGCCTAGAAAAGTATATGTCGGCGATATATCTATCCAATTGGATCCATTAGTTGAATTGACCACTAAGAAACCACCATCACCATGCGATGAGCCGTATAAAGTACCATTAGTAGAGTTGATAATTGATGCACCGCCATCGGGTGCGTTGTGTGTTCCCGTGGTAAATGTACTACCCCATGTTCCATTCGTGGTATCATCGCTAGTATCAAGAAAGTTGTAATGTGGATTGTCATAGAATACATTGTTGGCTAATATATGAATCTTAGTCCCGGTATCGTCTCCGGGTGTCCAGCGGTCGTACCAAATATGGAAAGAACGGAAAATATATGTAGCTGAGGCGTCAATAACTATAGAAGCACCCCAGGTGGCGCCACCATCAGTTGTTTTACTATAAACAATATCACCAATAGTTCCTTGAGTTTTTTGATAGAAAACATAACCCGTTTGGTCGTCAATAAAAACTACAGAAGGGCCCGGGTTATATTCGTCAGTCGCGTCCCATAGGGTAGTCTCTATTCTTACTTCTGAAACCCAGCCATAGCCCTCCATTAAAGTATCATATGTTGAATCTTGTGCTTTTTCGGAATCAAAGTTGCTGTGTGTACCATTATCCGCGTTACTATCTACATCACTGACATTGTTATCCACAAACTGTTCATCATGATCTTGCGTGCCCGTGTCATAAGAGTCAAAGACCATATATGTAGTATCATCATCCGAAACGAGGTTACCTATAACGCCGCCACCATCACTGGTGCCGCCGAGTAATGTACGCCCCGTTGGATTATATATAATATCATTTTGTACCTCGGTTAAAGTTGCATATGCACCAGAATCACTATCACTCTGTGCATTTGCAAAATTCGAAGTGGTGCCATCGGTATCAGTATTCGAATCCACATAGTTTAGATCATTTAGATAATTTCCATAATACACATATGCTTTATCCACGCCTGGTGCACCGATTATTACATCATCATAATTATCATTATTCACATTACCTGCGTTGGAGACCGAATAACCAAAAAGGTCACCAGGAGTTTCTCCATTGATTGGTGCTTGATGAGTTATATTAAAGTAATTAAATGTGGAATATTCAATATTACAAATCGAAGTAATTCCAACTTTAACTTTAGATTGATAAGGTTTATTAGTTGTTGCCACTAAAATCCAATCTGATGACACTGTAGTTTTATAATAGCTTGAAAAAAGAGTACCACTGCGGATTAATCTTAACCAAATTGGTGTTACTTGACCTAAATCACTTGTATTACCTATGACTGAACCAACACCCTCAACTGATTCATCGAAGAAGATATCCTTTTTGGTTACTGAGGGATTATATCTATATTTGAAAATAATGAAATTATCCAAATCATTCACAACTACGATACCAGCACCCTCATAATTATTCGTACCATCAACAATGGCATTTAACTCTACTACTGCGTCAAAATCACCCGTAACATTTTGATATATTGTTGGAGCGGTATTGACTGTGGCCCACCAGTCTCCACCGCCATTAGCACTTGAAATATTAATATAACCAGGATCGGAAGCTTCATTAAAATTTCCTCTAGTAGGATTCAATATTGTCCATTTAGAATCCAGAATACCGTCATTAAAATCGTCGTCCATATTATGTCCATATATAATATATGCTCTACCGGTATTCGAATTCCAGCATGGTGCACCTACGATTGCATCATTATATCCATCATTATTCACATCACCTACGCCTGAGACAGAACTTCCGAACTGGTCGCTAGCATTCTCACCAGTTAATGTTACATTAGCATCTGAAGCATAATAAATACTGTTCCAGGAACTACTGCCGTAGAATATATATGCACTGCCCTGTGCACTGTTGTTTCCAGGTGAACCAATTATTATATCAGCAATATTATCATTATTCAAATCACCGGCATCACTCACTGACCAACCAAATAGATCACCGGCGGTTGACCCTGAGATCGTGACATTTGCATTAGTTGCATTAATGTCACTTGTGTTAATACCTGGGTAGCCAAAGAAAATGTATGCTGCTCCTGGCCTTGCATTTTGAGCTTCTTCAGGGCCATATGTTATGAACGAATTGTCCATGGAAAGATATTGGGCTTTGATCCAATCTGCTGAGCGTGCGGTGGATTCTACACGAACTTCATCAATCTGACCGGTATAATAACCATCAGCAGCATTTGGCCAAGCATTAGCCATGTAACTACCCATTCGCCAATAACCATTAAAATTCTCTGCAAAATCATTCCCTGTTGTATCATCTAAATTACCATCAATATAAAGTAAAAGTTGATTCGTTGCATCATCACGAACACCAACTGCATAATGCCAGGAATCGTCATCGAGTGCATTATTTGACTGAGCAGTATCCGTACCACCGTCGTATGCACCAAAATAAATATCTCCGTTTGTACCCATATAAACATGCCTATCCCAGTTAGAAGAACCTGTACCAGTTTGGGTATTCTCAAAGCCCACGACTTTATTCCCACCTGAAGAACTTGTTTTGAACCATGCAGATATAGTAAATTCCTGTGGATTATTATAAGAATTAGTGGTGGAGATATAATCGTTTGCTCCATCAAAATCCAAACAACCGTCAATCTTACCGGTTACTTGATCAGTTGAGGTCATACCGCCTTGAAACGTCCCATCATTATTATTTGAAGTTGAATCAAATGCATTAGGGTCTATTGTTGGAGTTTCACTAAAGTGCCAAACACTTGTATAATTATGCTCATATGTTCCCGCTACATTCTCAACATTTGCAGCTATTGAATTATTGTAATACATCCAGATATTATCAGTATTCGAGCTTGCGGCAATATTCGTCACATTTACCCAAACATAGCTTGTTCCCGTAGTATTCCAAGATTCTATATGATATGTTAATTGTGTAACATTATCAAAATCTATGAAGCGTAGATCAGAGCCATCAGATTTTACTCTGGAGTAATCAAAATTCAATGAATTTAATGTAACTAAGACTGGGAAATTCACCATTGCTTCAGATTGTCCACTATTATCAAAGGTAAGTTTTCTACGATTTAACCAATTAGTGTTCCACCAGTTAGCTCGTGGAATAGAGGTACCGTTATAAGGCGCACCGACGATAAAATCCTCATAGCCATCGTTGTTCACATCACCC
>CBFDAW010000514.1:0-3225 GCA_965602865.1 uncultured Thermoplasmata archaeon | reverse complement strand
CGCATGGCTGTCTGTGAATCCAAAATAATCTGAGGTGAACTTATAATTATATCTCCAAAGCTGTCGCCATTTATATCACCCACCGCAATGGCAGTACCTGTCTCATCTCCTGACGATGAACCCTTGATCTTTATATCATAATCACCTGAAATTGAAAGATCCATTATCTTTTTAATACTACCATTTCCAAAAATAACATAAACCCAACCGCGTTCTTCATCTGCCATGGGGGCGCCTATTACTAAATCATCAAAACTATCATTGTTTATATCACCGGTTGTAAGTGTGGCATAATTCAAATTAAGCTCCTCAGAAGCACCCCAAATTACTGCATCTTCACTATAAGAAAAGTTCATATAATTACCTAGGTTCTGTCTGGGTTTACCAAAAACAAGATATACCTCCCCGGTCTGAACTCGGTATTCTTCCTTGGGACCCGTCCAAGCTTCAGGCGCAATGAAGGCTAGATCATCATAACCGTCGTTATTCAAATCTCCAGTAGTTATAGCGGAACCCATCTGGCTCCATTCTTCTTCATTATATAATTTCAAATCTGCCAAATTTGCAATAAGATATGACGGGTCAAGATCTACAGTAGCATTAGGTTCAACTAGTACCTGAAGAGTACATTCAATGATACTTTTACCCTCTTTTGTATATCCAATAGTATTAACAAGAAATTCTGATTGAATTAAATCTTCCCAGTTAAAGATACTCTGAGGGTTAAACCGGTCATCCAGGAAGGTAATTTGAAATGGTGCTTTATTAAATTGGATCGGCTCTGAGGTTAGCTGGAGTATGGTATTGCCCCATTCTATAAAGGATAATGGGCTCTCAACTATAAATGATGCATAATAGTTCTGTGTATTTACCAAGGGATTATGAACCAGGATTGACTGTTTAACACCGTGATATGATAGTGATTTTTCATTTGTAATCTGTTCAAAATTATGTTGTATATTTACCTCATTATGGTTGAATGAGCGAATAATATTTGAAGTCCCAAAGTCCTTTAGTTTTAAATCGTAATCATAACTTTTTTCCCAAATATCTTTAATTCTAGAACCAGAAGTTGGATCAGGTGATGGAGTATCAATATTAATTTCGGTGTTATTCGAAGCTGCACAAATATTGAATGTTAATTTCGGAAAAAATTTTTGAAAGTTAATTCGATCATAGGGTGAGAATAATGCTAGACTATCGGATGATACATCTAGTTCAAATCCCCATTCTATTGAATTTTGATGAATATTATAATCCTCTGTATTTGACTCCAAATTATCTATCCCCGTATTTTGGTTAGAATGTTCACCTTGTACGGTGTATATACTTAGCACCTGTAAAAAACCAGGAAGCATTAGTAAATTAATTAAAATCAAGGTACAAATAATTTTAAAGGTATTTTTAGAGGTGATTGTAAATGATTGGTGTGCGTTCATTCGCCTTCCTCCGGGCGTAAATATTATATTAAATCCTAAAGTAAAATATTATTATATACTTACCTATACAAATAAATATCGGTAGATCGTATATTGAGCCAGATAACTTATTTAAACTAATAATTAATAATTATAAACGTACATTTACATTTTAAAAGCGAATTAACCTAAAATTGATTTAATAAATTTAATATATGTAAAAAATCCATATGGCTTCCTAAAGGCATAGAATTTTATTGCGTTAAGTATTATTTGACTATAAATTTAAAATAACATAATATATTTACTCACTCAATAAAAAGGATAGCAAAATGGTTTGATAAAGGCAAATCCAAGGATTTCGGTACTGAGGGGGAAACATGGTCTCAAAAGAATGTCTACGGCATACGCGACTTGGTGAACTAGCTTATAAACGCCGTGATTTCACCAGGGCACTGGAGGAATTCGATAAAGCATTAGAACTTGACCCTAAATTCGATAAAGGATGGTACAATAAGGGTTTAACATTATTTAATCTGAAAGAACTGGACGGGGCGTTGAAATGTTATGACATGGTGGTAAAACTAAATCCAAAAAACAAATCAGCCTGGAATAACCGCGGATTAATTCTGATGGAACTTAATAAACCGCAAGATGCAATGAAGGCTTTTGATAAAGTTACAGATTTGGATTCCGGGGATGTGGAGGGGTGGTATAATAAGGGATGTTTACTGGCTAATTATGGTAAGTATGAAGATGCAATTATATGCTTTGATGAAGTGTTACGAATAAACTCGAATGACACTGAAGCGTTATCAAAAAAAGCAATAGCTCTCGAAGCAATTGGTAAAGTCGATGAAGCACAGGAATTGTTTGCAAAATTAAGTCTTGAGAGTGGTACTGGGAAACCCGGCGAGGTTATTAAAAGATTTGATGTTGATGTATTTAAAATGGGTGATGTTGACGATACAGGCCGACTCATTGATGATATCGAATGGTTAGATAGAGGTAGTAAATTACATACCGATGGCGATATTGATAGAGCATTATTTTGTTATAATAAAGCCATTGAAGTGAACCCAAAGAATGCAAATGCATGGTTTAGTATGGGAAATGCATTATCCACTATCGTACGTACTGATGATGCAATCAAATGCTATGATACTGCAATAAAACTTAAACCTAAGAAAGCCGAGTATTGGTATAATAGAGGTAATGCACTTTTGGATATCCGTCGAATCCCTGAGGCGATACAAAGCTATGATGCCGCCTTACGATTGGACCCTTATAAACAAGATGCGTGGTTTAATAAAGGTGTAGCTCTACGATACCTTGGGCGTATTAGAGAATCATTGGATTGTTATAATCAAGTATTGAAATTTGACTCGAAAAATGACCGGGCATGGTTCAATAAGGGCAATGCTTATGATAGTGAGGGGAAGATCAAAAAAGCAATGTATTGTTATGATAAGGCGCTATCAATAAATCCTCAAAATGTGGATGCACTATATAATAAAGCGGCATTATTACATGATAAACATAGACTCAGAGAGGCAATCGAATTATTTAATATAATTTTAAGCATTGATCCAAAGCATAAAGAAGCAGAAATAGCTAGAACTAGCTGCCAAAATGAATTATTAGGAAAAAAAGGTGGACTTCGAAAACTCAATAAAGCTCCAGCATCTTAAGCTATTTATATTACTATATTTTAGATTATATTGAAGTTCTTTGTTAATAACCGTATATTTCACTAAGGGACTACCGCAAAGTAAAGTTAACTTTTATATAGTGTAAAACGCATTCC
>CBFDAW010000513.1:0-3233 GCA_965602865.1 uncultured Thermoplasmata archaeon | reverse complement strand
ATCAATACAGTATGATTATAATAATCTTGACAAGATCTTAGACCATATAAAGAACCTGGTCGAGTTGGAGAAAATATATCAAGCTTTGCCAAAACTAGATTGTGCAAAATGTGGTTATGATTGTAAAAAGATGGCAGAGTTAATTTATCAGGGTGATAAAAGTTTTAAGGATTGTATAGTTTTGCAAACAAAAGATGATGAATTTGTGCTCGAAGTTAATGGTATTTCAATACCCGTTGGTGAGTTTGTAACAAAATTCTTCAAAAATACAATATTAGGTATGGTTTCTGTTTTGAAAGGTGTTGAACAACCGCAAGAGATCGCTATTAAACTTCGATGTAAATAAAGATTAAAGGAGGTTAAAGAATTATGAAAGAAGTAGATATCACAAAAAACATTGCATCCGAGCGTGTTGAACAAATACCAGCATCATCCATTCATGAGATGACGCGGTTAGCTGCGCAGGTGGATGATGTTGCATTTTTATCCTGGGCAAGACCCACTTCCGGTACACCCGAGCACATCAACCGAGCGGCATGCGAGGCGGTACAAAAAGGGTTAGTGAGCGGCTATTCACCGAGCGCGGGGTTGCCTGAATTACGAGAAGCAATAGTTGAGAAACTTAAAAGGGATAATAATATCGATGCTACTGCCTCTGAGGTACTGGTCACGGTCGGCGCAATCGAGGGTCTGAGCTCAGCGGTTATGGCATTGGTTGATCCCGGTGATGAGGTTCTTCTGCCATCTCCGAATTACTCCACACACGCGCAACAAGTAGTTCTCGGTTCTGGTAAGCCCATATATGCACCAACCATCGAAGAGGAAGGTTTTCGATTGGATACGGATGCATTTAGAAACGCGATCACACCTAAAACGAAGGCTATTATGTATTGTACCCCCAGCAACCCGACCGGTGCGGTGTTTGCCGAAAAAGACCTGCGGGCATTGGCGGATATCGCTTTAGAAAACGATCTTGCGGTCATTACCGACGAGAGCTATGAATATTTTACATTTGACGATACCAGGCATTTCAGCATAGGCTCGATACCTGAACTGAAGGAAAGAACGGTAAGTTGTTTTACGCTGACGAAAACGTATGCGATGACTGGTTGGCGGATCGGTTATTTGCACACTTCATCGGATTTGGTAACCCAGCTGCAAAAAGCGCACATACCGTTTGGGATCTGCGCACCGGTAGTTTCACAATACGCTGCACTTGCCGCCTTGAGTGGCCCACAGGAGTGCGTTTCCGAATTTAAGGGTAAGTATCTCACATTAAGGGACCTAGTATGTAAGCGTCTCGATGAATTAAGCTCAGTATTTAGTTACCAGAAACCACAAGGCTCATATTGCATGTTCCCAAAGATCCTGCATAAGGATGGGGGAGATTCAAAATCGTTTTGCAAAAAACTTTTGCTAGAAGGTGGTGTGTCAACCACACCCGGGGCAGACTTTGGACCCACTGCGGAAGGTCATCTTAGGATCACATTCTGCTGCACAGAAACGGAGATCAATAAAGCTTTTGATCGAATGGAAAAATATTTTGGTTCAAAATGAAAAGATAGAAGAGTACAGAACGCTGAAACGAGTCTTAGAATTGATATTTGTAAAAGGAGATCCGCTATGTTAAGAAAATCCCAGGCGGAAAGATATTTGCCATAAACCACCAATAGCCGAATTAGAATTTAAGAAAGTGGAGGGTAGAAGATGTTAGTTGAGATTTTATGTTTTGCTGGAATAATTGCGTTTGGAATTTTACTAATAAAAGAAAAAGATTTGACATATGTTATCGGGTTTGTACTTGGTTTTTTAATGGCATTATGGGTAGAACCGCGAGGTGTTTTTAGTAACATCTGGGTATGGAAGAATATAGCAAAACCTTTTAGTTATCCACTTTTCGATGTTCCTATTGGTGTTTATATAATATACGCTTCAGGTGCAACCCTGGTTGTATTTTTAACTAAATGTCTTACTAAATTAAGAGAAGAACATAATGATAAATTGGATGAACCTGTTAAATATGCTTCAATGGCAACAGGTATTATATTTCTTTTAATGACGATAATGTTTGGGGTGCATATTTATATTGGATTGACTTTCATTATGTTTGGATTGTATTTATTTGTAAGAAATCCTGTTATTTTCTATGTTGGGACAATAGGTTTAGCAGCTGATTTTCTCATAGAACATTTATTCATGGCTAATATGCAAATAAGTTATACTAGTTCCTTTGGAGATACTAGTATTGGTTTCTTTTTAGGCGGAGCAATTATTTCTGCAATAATTCTTTTGATTGGGAAGCACTTATCTAGACAAAAACATTTTATGACATATGTTAGTAAAAATGCAAGATACTACTCCGATGACGTAAATTTCTAAGTGGATGGCTAGGCTTGAGAAATAGTATGAAGAGAGGGATATGTCCTTGCGATGAATTGGCAATGTGAAAATAATTACGGAACTTAACGATATTAGTTGGTGATCTAACAATGACAGAAATACTATACAATCCACATTTTTGGCTTGGCTTAGCTTTAATTTTCAATATTGGTCATATGTTATTTCATGTGGCTTTTATTTATGCACGATAACATTGAAAATAATTAAAAAATTGGATAAAATAGGACATATAAATCATAAAGATGAATGGAGAATGTTTGGATGAGAATATTAATATGTGGTAAAGGTGGAAGTGGTAAAAGCACTATATCCTCGCTTTTAGCAAAAGAAATAGCCAGAATAGGAAATAAAGTACTAGTAATCGATACTGATGAGTCCAACTTTGGGGTTCATATGCAGTTAGGAATGGACAAGCCAGACGATTTTATGAATTATTTCGGTGGTAAAAAGGTTTTGTTTGAAAAAACTAAGAGGTTACGAGAAAAATGGAAAATAGGTGATTTACCTGATGAATATATCTCTGAAAAGGGAAATATTAAGTTAATGGTGATGGGAAAGATATACGATTTTGGCGAGGGCTGTGCATGCCCAATTAATGCACTTGCTTCAAAATTTCTAGAGGTTCTCGAACTTAGCGAAAATGAATTTCTAATTGCAGATACAGATGCTGGTGTTGAACATTTTGGTCGTGGGGTTGAGAACGGCTGTGACTTTATTATTGCTATAATTGACCCGAGCCGGGAATCGATTTTGCTAGCTGAAAAAATATCTAAACTAGGTCAACAAGTTAACAAACCCGTATATTATGTTCTGAACAAGGTAAAAAAAGAGAT
>CBFDAW010000512.1:0-3237 GCA_965602865.1 uncultured Thermoplasmata archaeon | reverse complement strand
TATGGGCATATTTGAACCAGATCCAATTGGTACCTTTTTCTTCATTTATAGTTACCATCGGTGTCGGTGGGAGAAAGATGCTATTATCTTCCAGTTTCACAATTGTAATATTCCCTGTAATATTCTTATAGTTATCTGGATGAGTCACATTACATTTTACAGTCATATCCTGACCTGAAAGGAATCGAAAGGTCTCAGTTTTGCCTTCGAATGTACTTAGATCAGAGATTCCAAAGATTTCACCGTTTCGATTACCGATTCCTGAACGAGAGCCATCATACAGATGAACTGCAGAAACTGTACTGGGTGGATAACTATTATTGACTATGAAGAAAAAAGATATTAATAAAAATGTCAGTAATTTTTTGCAATGGTACAGGTCTTTGGAGTGAAATGAATTTATTCTAAAAACATTAAAAATACTGGGAAGAAGCATGCCTATAATAATTATTTGAAATTATTTAAAGGCTACCCTAACTTGTAAACTTTTTTGGGAAATATTCATCTAAATTAAATATCGAGAAATGTATCAAAAAATAATTATACTCGATTTGGAATAATTGATATCAACTCATATATAATTAGATTTCAAATTTTGAATATTTCAAGTTCAATGATTGCCAGTAAGATCTGGAGGCAGAATTTTGCCGGAAATAACCTATGAGACGACCAGAGAGATTATAACGAATGTCGAGAAGAAATTGCGAAGTTTGCAATCAGCCGGTCTTCCGCTTGAGCTTGTTGAGAAATCACTTTTACGTGCAAAGCGTGCCTTAAAAGCCAATAAAATGAATTATGCAATTTCAGCGATAAATGAAGTTGGGATAAAACTGGAAGAGGTAAAAAGACATTCGAAAGAGTTTTCCACCAATGCCTCAGAGGTTAAAAAGAATGTTGAACAAGCAAAGTTAATGGATGTGGATACAACATCAGCTAAAGAACTGTATCGTTCCGCTCATGAACTGTTTCGCGAAGAAAAATTTAATTTGGCAACAGACGCCATGAAAAAATGCAAGCAGCAGATTAATGATAGTTTATTCCTTTTTATTACAGAGGAAATTAAGCAAATATATACCCAATTTAAACAATTACCTAAGAATATTACTCAATCTCACGAAATACGGCACATGTTCAATGATGTGGATGGCGCGATTAATAAAAATGACTTTGAGCACGCTTGGAAAATCACAACGCAACTTAAAAAATTTTTAAGTAATGTTTCTGAACCAATTTTAGAGAAACTCCGTGAACAGGCAAAGGATAAAATCATTCAATTCCAAAATGAAATAGAAAATGCACAACGGGTCGGGGTAGATTTAACGGATGCACATGAGATCTTCTCGGAACTGGTAGGACGGATGAAAAACGCAAAGGAAATTTCAGGATTTAAAGAGGTAATTGAATATACGGCTGCTGGCAGGCATGCATTAGAGCGTTCGGTTCGCCGTAAACAACGCAACGAAGGAAAAGCAAAAGAGGTTAATTCAGAACTAGATAGAATTATACTGTACATGGAAGATTTGAAGGACCATTGCGCGATCCCCGGGTCGGTGGAGGAACTGATATCTAATGCAAAAACAGAACTTTCCCGTGGTAATTTCGATTCTGCAATGGAGAATATAAAGGCAATTCATTCGAAATTAAAAAAATTCCGCAATGTCAGTGTGCCAAAGGTTGAGTTGAGTTTAGAACAAGGAAGCCTACAACCCAATTTTTGGAACCGCGCGAGAATACATATTACAAACCGTGGTTTAGCCAGTGCAGCGAATATAAATGTTGAACTTTCCGGGCCGATTGAAGTACGCCGTATGCCTGTATTAAAAACCCTCGGATATAACAAAACCGAAACATTCGAGATCGGATTAAAGGTCGAAGGCGCCGGCTCGGTACCGGTTGATATGGATATCAAATTCGATCGGTCCTGGGATGGCAAATCATTCTGCGACCATCAAGAACTCTGGCTAGATGTGATAGGTACCAACCAACCCTTCCGGGACGCGAAAACAAGATCTACACCGGACCCTTTTGCACTCGAAAAGAAATCGGAATCCGAGATTAATTGTATTTTCTGCAATAACATAATATCTAGATCAGTACCTATTTTTAAATGCTCATGCGGGACTATATATCATTTAGAATGCATTACCAATCTAGATGCATGTTTGAACTGTAATAGGCCTATCGATCGTCATGTGGGAGTGGTCACACCGTCTCAAAACCCCAACCAGGACGCGGATGATGTAGATTGGGAGTGAAAATAGTGCCTCTTCTCCGATTTTTGGCGCAATCGTATGAGTCAAGGGGTTAGAATTCCAAGTTAAATTGGAAATAAATAGCAGGAATTCCAAGCTTCAGTAAAAATAGGACAAGATTATGCACTGAGAGTACACTACTATATTATTCTAAAATCAATCGTTTGAGGTGATAGTACGCTATGTTGGGATGTGGTTTTCAATCGCTTGAGGTTTAAGGTTTGAGTCGTGAGGTTTGAGGGTGGATGAGTAATTGTATGGGGAAAACCAAATCCAAAATAAAAGATCCCAAACCCCAAGAAAACACCAAAGTCAAAATCTAAAGTTTGAGTTTTGGTTTTTAGATTTTTTCTGAGGTGGGGATTTAGGATTTTGACTTCTTACTTGTTTTCTTCTCTAAATACTAAACAAGTACCTTTCAGTAACGGTTTTACGCGCCCCCAGAACTCATCATCGGATAGTGTCCCCTCACGCCATTGCTTACCACCACATTTTATTCCAAAAATCGAATTGGCAGCCAATCGTGCTGTTTCAACAGCGACCTCTGATAAATGAACACACCCATTTTGTCCACCTAGTGAGCTAGCTAGCTGTTGTGAGATTCCCGCAGTTAGTTTTAATCCCACGATATTCGGCAAGTTTTCAATAGCTTGTTTACAGCCAGGAAAAGGGGCTTTTACCATTTGACCTTCAACTTTTATAATTTTTAATGTGTTAATATCTATCTCCAGTTCTATTGCAATATTATGCACTTGATCTAATATAGTACCACTTGCAATAATAGTATTGGGAGTATTCTCGAGTATCTTCATATTGATCGTTCGTTCAGTTATTTGTCTTCGCATACCGATCACTTCTTCCATTGATGGGTGAATGGAAATTTCAGGTTTAAATATTTAGGCATAATTATTGATCGACCACTATAATATTATGACGATTATAATCGTTGGGAGAACCACTATGTAGTGTTATTAAAATTAATCGT
>CBFDAW010000511.1:0-3246 GCA_965602865.1 uncultured Thermoplasmata archaeon | reverse complement strand
CAGTTCGGTTAGCAATAACGATGGAACTGGAAATTCCCTAACCACAAGTAACCAGGTGCAAGGAAAGATAGATGGTAGTTTAGAATTTGATGATTCTAATGAACGTCATGTAAATGTATCGGACGCTGCGTCTCTCAAACTAGCGAGTAACATAATGGTGTCTTTATGGGTGAAAACGACGGATACAGAAACTGATGTAGGTGTATTAGCTGCAAAGTGGGGCTCGAGTGGAAACAGAAATTATTGGATAGGTAAGCTAAATGCCGCTAGCCTTGCATTTTACGTTGATGATACTCAAAGTGTAACTGCCAATTTGAACTTAATTAATGATGGTTCCTGGCATCATGTCGTCGGTGTAGCAGATGTAAATAACAGCTTATTGAGAATCTATGTTGATGGAATCCAGAGAAATACTGCTTCATACTCAGGAAGCTCTGAGACGGGAACGGAAGATTTTCACATAGGCCATAGTCCCGGCGAAGTAATGCAGGAATTTGGTGGTGGGATTGATGAAGTGCGTGTATCAAAAAAAGCAAGAAGCGCAGCTTGGATCGAAACCGAATTCAACAACCAGAACTCAACAAATACATTCTTCACCCTAGGTAGTGAAGAACTCATGTGCTACGAATGGGTGGAGCTTTTTAATGCGGATGATACTGGAGTGGATCTAACCAGCTGGAACCTTATGGATAATGATGGAAATTCATTTAGTCTAAGCGGTGCGGGAAGTATACCCTCAGGCGGGTATCTGATTTGTCATTTAGCTCAAAGTGGAACAAATAGTACTACGGATGTCTATGGAGCTATTATTAATGGCATCACAACCCGAACTACCATGTTGGAGACCATCGACGATCTGGCACTGGTGAACAGTGGTAGTGCAATTGTAGATTACATAGCCTGGGGTGATGACCCGGGCGCTGATGATGACGCCGCGGTCGCCACTGGTGATTGGTCGGATGGAGAATATATCGACACCTCGGAGCTTATCGAAGGTGAGACTATTGGGCGTGATAAGGATTCTACGGATATTAACTATCGATTAGACTGGGAGCATCCTATTAGTAATAAAGCCGATCCCTATGGCATCAATGCAACTATGCAGACACCGGGTGCGCAGAACTTATACCCATTACGAGGAGCTTTACCAAATATAGTCATTAATGAGATACTGTTCAAACCAGCCACGAGCGGTTGGCTGTATCGGAAAGAGATTGCGATTAACTCTAGTCAGGTAACAGCTAACCTCAATAATTTCCCAATGCTAATTAACATTATAGACCCAGACCTTAAAAATAAGGCACGATCAGACGGGTACGACATCTACTTTACCTCATCGGATGGTACCACTAAACTTAACCATCAAATCGAAAACTATAATAGCGTCACTGGCGAATTAATCGCATGGGTGAATGTAACATCACTTTCCGCATCTACCGATACAGTTATTTATATGTATTACGGAAATCCAAGTGCAGCTAATCAACAGAATACTAATGGTGTCTGGGATGATAATTATGTAGGTGTTTGGCACTTGAATGAAACAGGAACCGGCACACGCTACGATTCAACTTCATATGATAATGATGGCACACCACAAAATTATGATGGAGATGAAGCAACAACCGGACAAATAGATGGTGCCGACGAGTTTGGGGGTAGCGGAAGTGATGATTATATCCAGGTCACCGACCCCGGTGTCGGTTCAAGTCTCGATATTACCGATGAAATTACCATTTCATTTTGGTTTTACGACGATAGTACACTTGCCCATGGTGGGGATGAACCTGATATTATTACAAAAGGGAATTATGATCAATCATATTCCATCTATATCGAGTCAGCTGACCATCTAGTCTGGAGATTTGATAATGATGATTTATGGAGCACGATCACAATTTCTGAGAATACATGGTATTATATTATGTGCACAGCAGATTGTTCTGCTAACGAAAGGAAAATATACATAAACGGCATAGAGCGTGGCAGTGATGATCCGCTAGCTTCTATTAGTGCTAATAATAATCCTTTATATATCTCAACCATTGATTACGAGTTTGGCGGTATTATTGATGAAGTCCATCTCTCAAACACGGCAAGAAGCGCCGATTGGATTGCCACAGAATATAATAACCAGAAATTTACGGATACATTTTATACTATAGATAGTGAAGAAATATTTGGTTATCAATGGGTGGAGTTGTATAATTCAGAAGCCACCTCGGTGAATCTAACCGGCTGGAACCTCACGGACAATGACGGAAATTACTTTCCATTAACCGGCGCTGGCAATATACCCGCCGGTGGATATCTAATCTGCCACCTGGGCCAGTCAGGAACAAACAGCTCTACTGATGTGTATGGGCCACCTGGGAACATGCTAGAAACTATCGATGACCTGACAATGCTAGATAATAACGGTTCCATCATCGATTATATAGCCTGGGGCGGTGAGGTGGGTTCCGATGATACTGCCGCCGCTGCGGTTGGTGAGTGGCCCGACGGTGCATATGTTGACACCTCACAGTTACTCGATAACGAAACCATCGGCCGTGATAAAGATTCCACGGATACAAACAGCCCCGCCGACTGGCAGAACGGTACAACCAGGGCGGACCCGTATGGCATTAATGCGACTCACGCAACGCCAAATGCGCAGAATATGGACTGTATTATCCCTGAGTTCAATATGTTGGCGATCCCAATAGCCATGTTCGCGATTATTATCCTATTAATTAATCGGTATTATTATTCCAATTCGGATTCAACTCAAAATCCAAATAAAAATAAGCGGAGAAAGCAGAAAAAAGGTAGTATTAATGAGTATTGAAAGCAAACTAAAACCAAAGTCTAAAAAGACAGAACCTCAAAATACGAGACAAAATCGTCACCGCCGCTGGAAAGCAATAGCTATAGCACTCTATATTACATTTATCCTACTTTCCGCATTCTCGTTCATGGCCGATAAGACGATTGAGCCGAGCATGAAAGAGTCGTACACTTATCATTTAACTTATCCGCGTGACGGCAGGCAGTCGCATTATTATGTCGAGCGTGTAAATACGAGTCAGATGGGTAAAATAGATCTTGTCTATACCACCG
Organism: uncultured Thermoplasmata archaeon; assembly: GCA_965602865.1. GTDB lineage: Archaea > Thermoplasmatota > Penumbrarchaeia > JAEHCK01 > JAEHCK01 > CBFDAW01. The sequence goes on along the minus strand of CBFDAW010000511.1, from coordinate 144 downwards.
CTACGAATTCATTGACGGTGGAGTGTAAGAACATCAAAGTGTTGTATATCTACTGTCGTTCGATGTACGAAGACGAATGTGAAAAGGTATATGGTATTGACCCGGAAGAGAATTCGAATTATTACAAATGGTATTTCATCGAAA
>CBFDAW010000510.1:0-3260 GCA_965602865.1 uncultured Thermoplasmata archaeon | reverse complement strand
TCCCTCCTGCCTTTTTTAATACTTTCTTTAAAATTCTCCCCCCCTCCGGGTCATCCACTGCAGTTCCACCTGCTAAAATTAATTGTGCGGAGGTTCCCATTTCCTGGACTATTTGAAATGCTTTGATCACACCGATGGGATCCTTTAATTTATCATACCGTGAAACCTGTAATACGATTGGTAAGGACGGATCGATATCGAATTTATTAAGTTCTTTTTTAATTTGTCTTGGCGTTAATTCCTTGTTTTTATCATTAAACGGATCGATGGCGGGAAATATAATATACTCTTCATTGAATGAACCGAATGTATAATCTGGTAAATGATAAACAGCACAATTACACTTATCTATGAATTGTCTAAGAAATCCGATTAATCGTTTATCACCCATAGTTGCATCGATATGACAGCGCCAGATGCATTTGGTTCTCGTACCTTTCTTATACATGATCAATGGTAATGGTTGTGGGTCATGGAGTATCAGAAAATCAACATCATCTCTAAGAATATTCGAATTGGCTTCTACGGTGCGAACATATTTATCAGTCATTTTGGAAGTGATCTTAATATTTTCACCATGTAGTATATTATGGAACTTCTTGGTAATCTCAAAAAAATCTTTATTTCCTTTGATCACATCCCATTTTACATCAAAACCCAAGCATTTAAATATAGGAATCGTGCAATTAAGTATTTCAGCAACCCCGCCACCGGTCCTGGTGGAATTTATATGTTGAATTTTGATAGGTCCCAGGTTCTTTGCCAGTGATTTTATTTCGTTAATGTCCCCACTTCCAACCAATGGTAGGTATTGCTCTAGTACGTCTTCCATTAATAGCTACTCCTTGTATTCTCATTTAAAATTTCGATAATTTCATTTCGAATATCCCAAAGATTAAGGGAAAATAGATTGAGGGACGCAATCGCCTCGGCTTTCTTATGTTCGTGGCATTCATTCGCCAACCATTCAGAGAAATCGTTGGTTTTTCGACCCGAACGAATTCTGGTATCTATCAAATGATAGAATAGACCGCTAATTGAAATTTGTTCAATACCTTTTTTAAACTCCTTCAAATTCTTAGCTTCTATACCCGTTGGATGAATGTAACTTTTAAGCTCAAGAAAGTAAAATTCTCTATCCCTAGATACTCTTGGGAATTGTTCGCCACCGCCAATATATTCTTTCAGACATTTTAGCAACTGTTTCCGACAAGCTTTGATAGAGTCGAATAGAAACGGATTTATCATGGCGATCTTTTCTGAGATGGATTGTTCACCAATATTGATCCAGATCCAGCGCGCAAAATCGTTCATGTAATCCGCAGTAGTGAAATGCCGTCGAAAATATGAATGGTGTAGATGATAGAATATCGACGACTCACTGACCTTTTGAATACCAAAATAAAGCGAGCTAAGGCTGTCACATTTAATACTGGTAAATGATGTTATACCGCTTTCGAAATTGAATTTGAATGGTTTAATTTTTCCCATAATACCACGAAAGTTTTATCCAAAGAGTACGATAATTAAATCCTCTCGAATTTACATCTAATAACTCAGAGAATAATATTAAAGGATTTTATCAATATAGTTTTTTTCATAAAAAAGATTTTACATATCGAAAAAGATGTACAATACTAGCTAGGCACTTAAGGTAATAAATCATCATCGGTTCTATTATCTTTCTTTCGAAAGAGGGATAATTTAATATATAATTAACTTATTGTTGATAATCCCGAAATTCGCAATAGATTTGATACACACATTTGGACCGATAACAACCGTTTGGGAATAAAAACGAGTGACCACGAGAAAACATGATCTAAGTATAAAGTAGTACCCCCTTAATTCAGAGTTAACCTCGGATCGTGGTTGCAAGCTGATGACGTAAACTAATTACATAATTTAAACCATCAAACCACCAATAATAAAATAGTAATAAAAACCCAAATGGGAGCTTTGGAGGAGATAATCTCTGACATTTAGGCATCCATAGGATTGGCTCGCTTTAAGTTTTTATAGATGACCAGTATCCAACTCGCCCCCTAACCATCCTTGGTCACAACCGTTGTACTAGAACCTAGCCTTATAATCCCAAAACCAAATAGTTAAAATAACTATCTATATAAATTTAGATGAACAATCTAAAAAGCTGATCTATCCTAAAGTCGATGAGAAATGCAATAATGAGTAAAAAAAGATGAGTGGATATCATGAATAGATTATTGATAGTCTCAAACAGATTGCCGGGTAATATAGTAAAAAAGAAAAATAATTTAACCTTTGAACCAAGCTTGGGCGGGGTCGCAACAGGGTTGGATTCAGTGTATAAATCATGCAATAGTTTATGGATAGGTTGGCCGGGGATCACACAAAAAAAGCTCAAGGGCGATCAAAAGAAAATCGAAACTCGCTTGGAGTCCGAGAAATGTCACCCGGTCTTTTTGTCGAAACGAGATATTGATAATTATTATTATGGTTTCTGTAATAAAACAATTTGGCCACTTTTTCATTATTTCACGCAATATACCGTCTATAGCCCTCGGTTTTGGGATAGTTATAAACGCGTAAACGAGGCATTTTGTGATGCGATCGTTGAAGTTGCAAAACCCGCCGATACGATCTGGATACATGATTATCATCTATTTTTACTTCCAAAATTAGTTCGTGAAAAGCTGCCATCTGCTCGGATCGGGTTCTTTTTACATATTCCGTTCCCGTCGTTCGAGATCTTCCGGCTTTTACCATGGCGTCAGGAAATTTTAGAAGGTATCTTAGGTGCGGATCTTATTGGGTTCCACACTTATGATTATGTCCGGCATTTACTGCATAGTGTGAGTCGCGTTTTGGGTTGCGAACATAGGTTTGGATATATCAGTTGTAAGGATCATGAAATAAAAGTAGATACTTTTCCCATGGGGATCGATTATCAGAAGTTCTCCAGTTCTGTGGAACTCCTGGAGGTTCAAGCCGAGATCAAAAAAATTCGGAAAAATGTAGGGTTGCGTAAAATCATTTTATCAATCGACCGATTGGATTACACAAAAGGTATCCCGCCACGACTGGAAGCATTCGATTTGTTCTTGGAAAAGTACCCAGAATATAAAGAAAAGGTCACATTAATTTTGGTGGCAGTACCGTCTCGTACACGGGTGGAACATTATCAAATGCTGAAGAAAGAATTGGAAGAATCGGTTAGCCGCGTGAACGGTAAGCATGGGACCATTGGTTGGACACCGGTTTGGTATCTGTATCGTTCT
>CBFDAW010000509.1:0-3268 GCA_965602865.1 uncultured Thermoplasmata archaeon | reverse complement strand
GCCGAGACCTCCGGCGAGATGTCAAGTTTCATCGATTCCTTCATGACGTCGAGGCTCATTTTATCCATGATCTCGCCAGCACAGAGCTCGATGCCGGATGTGAGTACCTCTGTGATAGCGTCTCCAGCATCGTTTATATTCGTGAACGATGATGATACGATAGCGGTGTATTCTGGCAGCGGTTCGATATTGACCATGATCTCGGTAATTACTCCCAGTGTACCCTCAGAATTGACGAATAAATGTGTCAGGTCGTATCCAGCTGAGGACTTCGGTGCTTTAGTCCCGGTCCGCAGCAGCTCGCCATCGGGTAAAACCACCTCTAGACCCAAGATATGGTCTTTTGTGGTACCGTATTTTACTGCCCGGACACCGCTCGCATTCGTAGAGGTCATCCCTCCGATCGAGCAAATACCGGCTGAACCCGGATCCGGTGGGAAGAAATGCGACGGGGCTAATACCTTGTTCAGCTCCTTTGAGTTAACCCCTGGCTCCACGATCGCATACCCATTCTCATAATCTATTTCTTTGATCTTATCCATTGTATGAACGTCTAGTATTATCCCGCCGTATTTTGCCAATACGGCACCGGTGACACTCGTACCCGCCCCGCGAGGGATGACAGGCACATTGTTTCTATTTGCTAGCCGCATGATCTGTTGAATCTGCTCAGTGTTTGACGCCAATACGATAACATCCGGTACACCCTGATGTACCGACATATCCCTAGAGTAACATATACAGTCTACTTTTTCATCTATTACATTATCCTTACCTACGATCTTCCGCAATTCGTCTATTACCGCTTGGTCCATATCCATACCAACTTGCGTAATTTAATATTTTATTTATTTTGAAATATTTCGTGTGCTGCCAATGCAGCTCCTAATGCCCCGATTACCTGGGGCTCTGGTGGGACTTTGATTCTTATTTCTAATTGTTCTTCCAAAAGCTCGACGATAACCGGATTATGCTGTACCACCCCACCAGTCATTACAATGTTTTCATCTTCTATACCCGATAAACCAAGCTCGATCACCCGTAGTATAATAGAATGAAATGCACCTTTGACCATGTTCTCCACAGATTCGCCTTCCCGAATACGGGCTAGGATCTCGGTGGAGGCAAATACCGTGCAAAAACTATTGAGTGAAATATTCTTGGTAGCTCTTCTTGCTAACGCATCCATGTCGTCACGTGGTACACCAAGCCGATTAGCGATTTCTTCTAAAAAAGTTCCGGTACCTGCTGCACATTTTCGGTTCATCTTGAAACTCAAAAGTTTTCCGACCGCATCTATTTTAATTAATTTATTATCTTGCCCACCAATATCAACGATCAGGCAGCTTTCTGGGAAATAGTGATACACACCGCGTCCGTGGCAGTTAATCTCTGTCTTAGTCTCATTGGCAAATAATACATTCTTCCGCCCATAACCCGTTGAAACAATATATTCTACCTGGTCTTTAGAAAGAGTTGTATCCTGCAGCACATTTTGTGAAACAGTCTCGGCGGCTTTCTTAAAATCCACTCCTGAGGGTATTACCGAACTAGCTAATTTATGCTTATCACTATCGATTAGTACCGACTTGGCTGTTGCGGCACCGATGTCAATACCCATGAAATATTCGGTCATTAAGTTCAATCTCCGATATGATATAGTAATATTTTAACTCGTTTTATTTCCCCTCTTGTAATTGTTCAATAAATGCTTCGATCTTAGTCTTACTCTGCTCCTCCGAATAACATCGTAGATCATTCAAATCGCCATCCAGAATAAGCGTGGGAATTTCATGTTCTTTCAAGCGTTCCGGCATGCCGTAACGTGCGTTGGAGTTGCTGGGGCAGGTCTTAGCGTCATGGAAGATTATCCCATCCAGACTGAATTTTTTAATCATTTCATCTATATATTGCTCTTTAATTCGTTCGGAGCGGTTGATGAATATCTCTGTATATGCTTTTGCCATACCATAGAAAGGTCGATCTGGGTCAAAGCCTTCAAAAATCCAACTATTACAATATGTAGACGCAACCATACACGTTTTGTGTTCTAAAAAGAGCTCGGATAGATCGCGTAATTTGCCCCAGATCGGCATACCTTCCCAATATAGTCTGAACTGTTCGTCATCCACTGCAGGGATATTGTTATCTATTCTATTCTTAAGTTCAGCTAGTAATTCTTTATAATAATCAACAGCAATTTGTGAACCGCGAAGGACTACTGCCGGACCCATCTGTATACAACCGTCAAAAAATGTTAATGGCGATGGTTTATGTGCCGCCGTATCAAGTACCTGGCGCCAAAGCATCGTGCATTCTTTCGAGAGTCTCACGCTTTCTTTGAGTTTCTGGTTATCGAAACTATTACCGCTAATCTTTTCAAGTGGCTCGACCAGTTCCTCAAATTGCCCCTGAGCCGCTTGGATATGTTCCTCATGAAGGTCATCAACTTTTCCGGGTGCATTGATACCTATCAATGGAACATTGAATCTACGCGCATAATAGGCAAACCACTCTTGAACATCTCGGCATTGGTTGGTATTATATGCTAACACATCCGGCTTAGGAAACTCTTTCATGTCGTAAGCGTTCAACATAGGTGACTCATGTTTAATAAATGAGCCAATATCGCTTGTTAGATACGAACAAATATCCGGAGAATATCCAATAGCATTTGCCACAGGTATGAGATCCGTTGCAATCCTTTTTGTGCCGAGTATTGCTCCATGATTCTCGGGATAATACACTTTAAAACCGAAGCTGAGCAGCAGTTCAGCAGGTCCTACGCTTGTGCACCAGGCAACGAGGTCGTTTGGATTACTTGAGGCATCATCAAGTTCATAAAAATAATCTGCCATGATCTTATTCATCGTTTTTGTAGCTTCGATCCTTTTTCGTTTTGTTTTGGCTTTGGCGTCCGTGCTTGGGGTATGCCCAGAACTAGCATCACGGTGGGCTAAATTATTTTGCTTGACCATAGTTATCCCCCCTGTTTAGTTATTAATACAACTTGCAGCAACAATATATTGGTTTAAATACCCATATACTTTTCCGAACACATATTGACGTGGTAAGATGTAACATGGTGGATCTGACCTGGTCCTTAAATAGGTAATATCTGTGCTTAAAAATATTTCAAATTCTCCGGGCGGAAAATATATATCTAGCCGGAATTTTAATGGGAAAATCCGTATTATAGGGACAATAAGTACATTTCATACCCTTTCGGTTAAGCCAACTGGCCGAATAATTTTTTTAAACTCTTTTC
>CBFDAW010000508.1:0-3269 GCA_965602865.1 uncultured Thermoplasmata archaeon | reverse complement strand
GTATGGTATATATTCCGCACACCACTGCTGGCGTGACCATAAACGAGAATGCGGACCCGTCGGTGAGACACGATATTCTTATGGCGTGTAGTAAGCTCATTCCCGAGCATGATCGCGAATATCGCCACTCGGAGGGTAACTCCGCCGGACATATTAAGTCTACATTATTTGGTTCAAGCGTGCATTTGATTATCGACCGTGGTCGGGTTGTTCTGGGAACCTGGCAGGGCGTATATTTCTGCGAGTTTGACGGCCCGCGGCGCAGGCATGTGCATGTGAAGATCATGAAAGGTTGAGCGTTATTTTTTTGATTCATCTTTGAATGTGGGTAATTAGAAATTTTTTTGTAGTATTTGAGCTTTGGATTTACACTCTACCTTCCTCATTTAACAAATATAACCATAACGGCACGAACTCAACCGTCATTCCATCATGCTTTTCTGTACCCAAATAATCCTCTGTTATTATTATACCATTACATAGTTTGAAATTCTTCATAGCCTCAAGAAGACCATCGACCTCTCGTTTTTTTATTTTATCATGGTTCATATCCATGCAAATATTGATCGCATTTACTACTTCATCATTGTGAAAGACAATGAAATCACATTCGTGTTTGTTTTTCCAGTAAAAGACCTCGTTACCCTGTGAGATAAGATGGATGTAAAGTACATTTTCGGCACATCGCCCGATATCCTTTGAGAACCTGAATGACACCGCATTTCTCAAACCTATATCAATAGTATATGTCTTTCTTGGTCGTGTTTCTCGTTCTTTGAGGGTGTAAGTAAAATATGGCACTTGAAAGATCAGATAGCAATCAACCAAGTAGGATATGTACTCTCCAATGGTCTCTATACCCATTTGAAACACATTTCTAGCCTTATAGTAACTGAAATAGTTGCCAATGTTTGTTATTAAATAATGTGCAACTCTCTCGATCCTTCTTGCATCTTTAATATTATATCTTTTCACAACATCTTTATAAAGAATATCTGTAAAATACTGTTGAAGTATCTTCATTCGGCTGGTCTCAGTCAAATCCTGGACCTCTGGATAGCCGCCACTTTCCATATATTTTGCAAAAGCAGAGCGGATTACCAATTTTTTCGGAGAATAATATATCCTACCTATATTTGTTATATCAATACCGCGAAACAAGAGCAATTCTTTAAAAGAAAAGGGGAAAATACGGAAAGTTATATTCCTCCCTGTGAGCAAGGTGGAGAACTCAGAGGATATGAGAGATGAATTTGAACCCGAGATTATGAGTTTCATGTCAATCTTACTATCGTATTTACGTCTGACCCATTTCTCCCACCCAGGGACCTCCTGGATCTCATCAAGAAACAAATATGTCTTGGAAGTTTTTCCCGTGGTCTCAATCAATGTGCTGTATATTTGCTCGAGATCCTTTGCATTTACCCCTTCGAGCCGCTCATCCTCGAAATTGATATAAAGTTTATTGTCTTCCTTGATCTTGGAAAACATTTGCTTCATTATGGTAGATTTCCCTGAGCGTCTTACACCTGAGATTATGATAATATGGGGTGTTTCTAGAAAACTTGTGATCTCTTCTATAATATCGCGGGGTATCGTTGTCTTCACATAGTTATCAATTTCTCTATTTTCTTCCAAGATCTCCATAATGGCCTGTTTTGGGATCATGTAATATAATATCGTAACCATTGTATTTAAATATACCTGTCTATGGTTATGTTCTCTGTCTAAAGCTAACTATAAATAGTTATATCTGAGGGGATTTATTCACACTGGGATTTTACATATCTTTAAGGTGGACTGCAAGTTTGCAATTTTCAATGATTTTATTATCGGCCGAATACAAAACAATATTAAATAACTCTGCAAGAGCAATATAACTTGCATCATACACAGAAAGATCTAGAGCATTTGCGATTTCAGCAGTCAGCTCACCATAATTACCTATTAGATTGTGCAATTCAAAACCATATTTACCAATAGCTACCGCTAGTTCTTTCAGCTCCTTTTTATTAAATAATCCGCTATATCTCAATGCATTAAGAACTTCAAAATTAAGCAAACTTGGTACTATAAGTAGTAAATTACGATTTGCGAATTCATCTCTGAGCTTTAGAGCTTGTTTTGTATACTCCTCTTCAATGAACCATTTTACCACTATGCTGGCATCCACTACCGCTGATGCCGCCATTCCCTGATCACCTTTGTACTATCCCAACCGGGTTTAGGTTTCCTACGAAGTCTTTCGGTTACAATAATTGCATGGACCAAGTCTCTATCTTTATTTCGATCAGTTCGATCGTTAATGGCAGCTCTAATCACACCACTCCAATTTATATCTGGATGAGCCTCCATTTTCTTTTTAAGTTTATCATCGATTCTGACGGAGATCGTTGTCATTATCTGTATATATGTATATACATGTATTAAAAGGTTGCTTAACTAATCATATTGAGTAATTTGAAATCAACACTTTAATATCTGGATGCTTACCTGGCTTCTTCGCTAGTATTTTTAGCCAACCGATAATTACATCCTCGAACCTGCCCTGGCTGTATGCGAGGTTGCCTTTTATTGCTAAGCTTTTGATGTCGATGGGTGTATGTGAGTGTGTGAGTGTGTGGGTGTGGGAGTGTGGGGGGTTTTGGGAGTTGGGTCAACAATTATTTTAACTGGCGCACCCTCCACACCACTCTCGTCCACCACTCCCGGAAACACTAGGAGTCCGGTAAACCCTGTGCAGACTAATAAGAATACGAAATATATGGACATGATTCCATTTGGGATTTTGGATTTGACCATCGTGCCACCCCGCACTCAAGATATAAATAATCATTTAAATGGTGTGAATTCATACAATATTTACAAAATACTTAAATTTACTGCTAATTTTAATATTAATCAAAGAGAGAGGTTGAAACAATTGGGCATGAGTGAAAACTAATGAATTTAACTAAAAGCAGGAGTGGTTTCTTCCCATTTTAGAACATATGCTTCAATTTTTTTCTTGGCGTTTGAACGTTTTTCAAGTAGCTTATCAATATCTTTTGATACTTTAGCGGAGACGTATTTTTCACCGCATTGGTTACAGACCTCTGCAGGTATATCCTCGATAATCACTAACTCATTATCGACCCATAAATCTAATTTTACAATATCTTTTCTTAGATTTCCATTGCAGATTGTACAATTCATTTGTTACGCCTCCTAGTTTTATTTCCTGAACGGCCAAATGACCGAAGTGGAAAATCTAATAAATCCTTTCGATT
>CBFDAW010000507.1:0-3272 GCA_965602865.1 uncultured Thermoplasmata archaeon | reverse complement strand
TCAGAATGTTTCTCTTTTAGTCCTCGCTCCGCTGGCTCACCCTCCAAAAGAGAAAAATTCATCAAAGAGAAAACTCGGGCTCACCTGCTCGCTCGGACCAAGGGACAGGTATAGATATGGTTCAATCTATTCATTGGACCTGGGAAATCAAAGTCTGGTAAGCTAACTCAAATTAAGTTTAAAGCATGATATAACCTTGTAGGTCATAAGAACAATATAATTTTTCCCAACCCAAACCACCCACCCAACTCCTGTGCTGGTTTGTTCCCCTCCCCAACAGCCCTTTTCCAAACACGATAGTACTCTTCGAGTACAATTGAGGTCTCAGAATTCAGCATTAATCATAAATTTGAGAATTCTGAAACCATGATAGAACTCTTCGAGTTCAATCGAGGTCTTGAAATTCAGTTAAATTCTTAATTTCGAGAATTTTAACACAGCGCCTGGCGGAAAAATAGTGGGATAAACCCACAACTTCGGTCTCGGCTCCTGCTCGGAGTCAATTATTTATCATCTTTAACAAAATGATCTACCATTTTAGTGAATGCTTCTCTCATCTCGTGGATATCACTTTTAATATCCTTCATGTCCCCCTCTAATCTTATTAAACTGTTACCAAATTTATCATATTTCTGGTCTAGTTCGTTAAATTCTTCATTCATATGCTGGTCCATATTTTTTATGCTTTGATTTGTATCTTTTATAACGTCAAGTGTTTGATCATGCTTGCCGCTTAAATGTTGGTCCATCTCTTTGATAGCGTCAAGTGTTTGATCTTGTTTTTCCAGCATTTGTCTACCACCCAGAACGACAAATTCCATACTTTCTTCTAAACTGCTATATTCATCTCTGATTACTTGGAACCCTATCCATTCTTTTGGCCCTTCACCATAACCATCACTACCCTTAAAATACTCCATAATTTCCTTAACTTCACCCTCACCAGCTTTTATAATTTCTTTGAATTTATTATATGTTATTTCATCCGGAGCATTACAATATATTTCTATTGATCCATCTGGTAAATTCTTAACCGTTCCTTTAATATCTAATCTAAGAGCTTCTAATTTAGCATACACCCGGAATCCTATCCCTTGTAATCCGCCTTTAAGTATTAAATGGGCAATCTTTGACATATATCTCTACCAGTAGAATTTTATGAATATATATTAAGGTTTGCATTGTATAAAATAATATCGTAACTATTACAAATGAAGTTCTAATTATATAAATTTGGTTAAAGAAAATTTTTCGCTTTTTCATAGATCCTTTGGAAATTTTATATTCCTCGGGCTCTCAGTATATTTAAAAGTGAAATCAATCGAGTTTATCGCTCGTAATTGGTATGCCATGTGTGTGGGTTTGGGAGTGTGTGAGTGTGTTGGTAGGAGTCGATTGTGTTGAGGTGTAAAAAGGTTAGTAAAAAGGTGGAGAGGGTGGTGGGGGTTGATTAAATTATAGTAAGTGTTTTATTTATGAAATCAATACTTGGTTTTTGGAGTGTGGTAGAAAATATCATTCTCAAAATCAAATAGATGATATCTAGCCGGGTGTAATGAAAAGAAAACGAACAAACAATAATAAATAGGTGAATGTATTTAATGTTAAAATGGAAGGGTGAAAGTTTTTTAAAATAGACTTACATTACATTTAGGAAACTTATTAATAATAAATCTGAACAATTCTATAAGATTCATGATCTCATGGTGATTTCACAATGAAATTTTCGAAACGGACAACATATATGCTCTTCGGGAGTCTGATATTTCTTGCGATATCGTTAAGATATCCCATGGTACCGCATGAGCGTGGCTGGGATTCGTTCTTTATTCATGGGCTTGTTAATACTTTAAATCACAAAGGAACTTTTTCTTGGTGGGTCCACCCGTTATCGCCGTTTGGTTTAACACCATTCTCATATGGAAGTGCAGTACCGGTTTTACTTTCAGTATTTTCATAGGTAAGTGGTCTACCGATAGCGTCTAGAATTGAACACTGTTAACATATAACTATTATTTTTGCCATTCAAAATATTTTATTAATGTTACATATTTTTTTAGATAGTATATGTATTCTTGATACGAGTTTGTTTATAGGGTGATTAGAAATAAGATTCAAAGAATTTGTGGGTTATTGATTATATATATAGATTAGAGAAAACTATTTATTCAATGAACTGAGTTATATAAAATGGCGATAAAAATGGTTCAAAAGGTGGCAGATGAGGCTCATGAGATAAAGGCAAATACTCTAAATTTAGAGATTAGAGTAAATCTATTAGAAATAGATATTGCACAGATAAAACAAGCTCTAGGTATTGACCTATATCATAAAAACCCAAAAGCTTGGGAAAAATTAGAGGTATTAGGGAAAAAAATCAGTAAACTATGGAAATCAAAAAAATCAAGTTGGCAAATCATTTCAGAATCGAGGCGGTGAGATGTATTGTTTGGATGCGAGCGTTATAACAAATTCTTTTATAACAACGGAAGTTCTTCATAAATATAGTAAACAATTAATGGATAGAATTAAAATCACTAAGGCATTAGTTTTTCTTCCAAACATAGTTTTACCTGAAGTTGCATCTGCAATAAGTAGAGGTACAGATAATGTTAAAAAAGCGTTAGAGTTCGTTGAAGAACTTAAAAATATACCGAACTTCGTGTTTATTCCAATAGATGAACATCATGCAAATCTATCGTCTAAATTAGCAGCTGAGAATGGGCTCAGGGGCTGTGATGCCATATATGTTGCTGTTGCCTTCCATTCAAATGTAAAATTGATTACTCTTGATAACAATCAATATAAAAAGGCATCCGAAGTTATTCAATGTTTGACACCTAAAGAGGAACTCGAACTTGAATCTGATGAATAACAAATTTTAATAAAATATCGTTAGGCTAAAATAGAATTAACTATAATCTTCCGTGTAACTGAAGTTCGGATCATAGCTGAGATAAGGATATTTGCATCAATAATTAGTCTCAATTTTATTCCTCGTTCAGCTAATGTTCATTTTCTTTTTGAGCTTCTTATGCCTAGCCAAGATTCCTGCTTTTACTATATGGTCTATCTCGTCAATATCCTCTTCTCTTAGGGTACTTTTTTCCACGATTTTGTCTAATATTTTCAAATCGTTTAATCTTTTAATTATTGCTTGTCTAGCGACCTCACTCCAACGAATTTCCGAGTATTTTTTCATTTCTTCATGTACTTTGTTAGGAATACTTAAGGTCATATTTACCATATCATCGCCTCTGTAAATACTATGT
>CBFDAW010000506.1:0-3276 GCA_965602865.1 uncultured Thermoplasmata archaeon | reverse complement strand
CAGTTAAGCGGGTCCGTTCCTAATTCGTACTCTTCCCAGTTATCCAAGCCATCGCCATCAGGGTCCATATGTTTATCACTTTTGGTTTCCACCGGGTTGATCACCCAAAAATCCACAGGCGCTAAACCTTTTTTGAAACCATCACCTTTCGTTTTAACCAATTGGACCCAGTTACTGCCATATACATCGTCGTGCCATTTAATAAATTTATAAATTCTAGTTCTTCCGTTCAAATATTCCCAGCCATCCGGGAGCCCATCGCTATCAGTGTCTTTCTTGCGCGGGTTAGAGCGATCCGCATCATTATCTATTTTTATACCGTTAACCATCAGGCCATTATCCCTACTATCAGCCGTACCGTCACCATTTGCATCGTAATTATTCCCGATATCATTATCCATATAAGGATAAAAATCGGTGTCCCATTCTTTTCCATCGGTTAAACCATCATTATCCGAATCCTGGTCCAGTGGATTTGTTATATGTAGTTTATAAGCTCCTAAGGTTGCTATTTCTAGATAATCATTAATAAAATCTTCATCCGAATCCTCATAGCCAGGATGTGGGTGTACTATTCCATACCCACTCGTCGCTTCATTGGGGTCGTATTCACTACCCGTATCAATCCCGAAGATCTCATCCACATCTGGTAAACCATCATGATCAGTGTCGTAGTATGATGCATTAGTAGATGGGAAGGTTAATCCTTCACCTTCCCTGCTACCTTCTGGAAGCTCATCGATACCCTCGTCTATTAAACCATCATTGTCATTGTCTAATCCATCAGCCACTGCACCTAGCACACCGCCTTCTAATATCTCATCCCCGGCGTATGCTGGTACCGCGGCATAATCCGAGAGCTCATCTGCATCGGGAATTCCATTAAAATTGTAATCGATCCATATAGTTGGACTACCATATTCCCCATTACCATTATTATCTATATAATCTGCACATTCATGTTGCATTCCATTAATCTCTTCCCAGTCATCCAAGAAACGGGTTTCATTTATTACATCACCAGTGCCATAATCGCCGTCTGAATTTGGGTTGCTTGCATTGGTAAAATATAAATCAGCCACATTTAGGTCAGTGATCCAGCGTCCTGCCATTAGTTTACCATAGAACCCTCCTCTTAGTATAATTTTAGCTGGGTCACACTCTTCTGTCATAGTTGAGGCTTTTCCACATACCTGGCACACCTTTTGTGTGATTTGTTCGCCGTATATTGGGCAATTCTCGTTATCACAGACCCACCACGTAATAGTCTTCTTTGAACCCAGACAGTACCAATACCCGATCTCTTCGCCATCGGTCAACCCATCACCATCGGAATCCGGTGAGTTTGGATTGATTGAATTATAATATTCTTGAATATTGGTAAGATTATCCGGTCGAAGATGATAAATGTCTTCATTATATTCATCATATGGTTCATCATACCATATTCCATCTAGGTCCAAATCAGCATCCGGGATCATTGGGTTGACACTGAATGTATGTGCTATTCCATCCGGTAAACCGTCTTGGATATCTATCTGAGGCCCTGCATCGATTATTTTATTTATGATTTTGGTATTAAACGCTTCCCAGCCATCAGGCATACCATCGGAATCGGTATCCCGATCATTTGGCATGGTCCGGAACCATACATTACTAGCATTTGGATATGCAAATTCAAGATAATTTGGTAGCCCATCATTATCATTATCTAAAAATCGATCGGATGCATTACATGGGTTCAATGCATAATTTTCTTCCCAACCATCACCCATATAATCGCCATCGGTATCAGGACTATTTGGGTTTGTATTTAAGTTGATAATCCCATCATAATCCCAGTCCACACTAGAAGTTATTACTTCTCTGTCTCCGATTTGGTATTTCATCGGGGGGCGCTCTTTTAATTCATAATGATCGGGCATGAATGTAATCCTATCACTGATTGGGTCGTAATAAGAGTCTTCATCGCTATCCCACATAGTCGGATCGGTTCCCATTTCGTACTCTCGTACATTCGTTAAATTATCAGGTTTAAACTCAAACTCGAGATCGACTTCGCCTTTGATACATCTGTCCGTTTTCTTGATATCAAAGTTCCAGTCACCATCTTTTAAGTCAAGTGGGTCTAATGTATAATTAAAGCTTGGAAAATAGGTTCTTTGAATATATTCACATTTTTCCCGAAAGTAGATCTCAAAACCATCATCCATACCATCAAAATCGGAATCTGCATTGCTCGGGTCGGTGTTCAATGGTTTGTCCTTCTGATGATTAAATTCCATATAGTCTTGCGTAATTTCTTTGGGGTAATCAGAAAATTTCTCAAGTATCACTTGACTATATGGATAATCCACAAGATGAAACCCGCCATGGTAGCGGATGTAAATGGTATCATTTATATATCTACTTCTTTCATTATCCGCTTCTTCTTTATTGGTTTTCTCCAATTTTTTCCAATTCTCATAATGTTCTTGTGGGTTTAAATTGTGTCCTTTGAACGGCCCCCAGTTGAAGGAACCACCGCAATATTCTTCCAGATTGGTCAGATGCTCATAGCCGTCTATGAAACCATTATGATTTTGATCCAAACCATCGCCATCCGGGTTCTCAAAGGCGTCAAAGCGCATAGGATCTAAAGTGGGTAAACCCGTTAACAGGTCGATCTTTGCATGGAATGCTTCCCAACCATCTTCCATGCCATCACCGTCGCTGTCCGGATTGGTTTCATTGGTGCCGTAGATCCAAATCTCCTCTATGTCATACAATTTATCAGGGTGTTTATAAACAGTCCCTTCAATAGTTATAACATCTGAATCTGCCATGGTAATTTCAGTAGTTTCTGGTGCTACATCAAATTCCTGTTGTTTCAGAGAAATCACATCCTCCTCCTCGGTTACACCAAAAACTAACATTACCACAAACATAACCAATATTAAACCAATTATTACTCCAATAACCATTATTTGTCTCATCTTTTGATTAGCAAACAAACCGGTCGCCATGATAATTTCCCCTAATTAGAATTTCTATTTTAAGAATTATTTTTAACATTTATCTTCCTGAAATCTAGCCTCATGCCGCCGTAATCAGGTTATACTCAGGTAAACTGGCTGGACGGCACATATCTACATGTCATTATTTATAATTTTCTATATGATAGTATGATATAAGATTTATAGTACCAGTGATAAGAGTGATTTTATCGTAGTAGGTGATCGTTATACTAGCCTGGGTAGTTATTATCTATTCATCCAAATGTCTATAGTCGAGGGT
>CBFDAW010000505.1:0-3285 GCA_965602865.1 uncultured Thermoplasmata archaeon | reverse complement strand
TGAGTATGGTTTAGGGGGAAAAGAATTTCCCCCTAAGACCCCCATTCTTTTTATTTTACCAGTGTCGAGCATCGCTCCACACTAACAGATAAAAAAAGGGCCGAGGCCGGGATTTGAACCCGAGCTGAGGGATCCACAGTCCCTGATGCTACCAGACTACACTACCTCGGCCATTTAAATATACCACAATATCTTTTTAAACAGAGAATTCCATCAGTCTATTGACGGATGGTGGAAATGGAATTCTCTATTAAGTTCAATGGACCCTTGGGGCCACAAATTTTTCGAAAAGCGTGCCCGCCGAGGCTAACGAAGTTAGCCGAGCAAACCACCGGTCTATTGACCGGTGGTGCGGGCACGCTTTTTGACATAGATGATTAAATAGATAAAATTTATCTTCTAGTTAGAATCATGAAAACTATTTTTTCCGATCGAGCTTGGACTTTGGTGAGTGAACATTATCCCTGAACGCAAGCTGGCGCTGTTGGTCGCGCTTGGGCAAAGTGGTGTTTCTTTTGTGAGCAGGCTCATGATTTTTCCGGGAAAATTTGTAATAGATAATTAACCATATGAATATTAAACCTAAAATCAAAAAAAATGTAAAATAAAAAAAATCATCAGTGGTTACTTTTTCACGAGCTTTTTCAACAATTACTGGTTCTATTCTTAAATTATTATCATTCCTGAGCTCAGCAAATGTATCGTTTGGGTTCACCCAAATTACTATATTGTACTCTCCTTCATGAGGTTGCCATGGAATAATAATATTAGCCGTGTGACCGGGTTGTATTGACTGGAGGGTGTCTCTTATGAGCTCATGGTCGGTGCTAATATTCAAATCATTGTATACAGTAATCGGGACCTCAGTTGCACTGGCAAGACCATTATTCTTAACTTCTATATTAATTTCGATCTTCTCACCGGCATAAATCGGTGTATTTGAGAAAGTAACATTACTGATAATGATATCTGGCTTGATCTGGATCTGTATTCTATCCTTACCTTGAACGCTCGGGTAATTGATAGACTGAGCAGTTAACGCTATCGAATAAATCCCAATTGTGATATTTCTTGGAATCCTGAAACTTAACGTGATTATTTGTTTAGAGTTTGGCATCATGGAAAACTCATCGGGTGAGACGATGAGTAACCACTCCTCAGGGCCTTCAGTTGCCCATACGATGACCGATTCCTGTTGGTTCTGGACATTATAAATGTAAACGTCAAATTTCATCGTAGTGTCAAGATACAGAGGATTCAAATCGGGATTGAAATCGATCTCGGTCACCAGCCCGGATACTTTCTTAGCCTGACCACGGGTGGTATATGTTATTATCGACTTCTTCAGTGATGAATCGCCACTAGAGATGCCGTGAACGGTAATTGTCGCCCTGCATCCAATCTGGCAGCCACAGCTGGTGCTCACCGTTAAAATAATGGGCGTTGATTGTGATGGTTGAAGGGTTATTAATGTAGTACCCAAACCATAGCTCCATTCGTTAACATCAGGTTTCGAACACCCAGTTACCTCTACCAGCTCAGCGTAGATTTTGAATGTATCAACATGATTGCCTAGATTAGTAATAGTGATCACATACTCCACGGGGTACTTACCATCGGTCGTTTGTTCCGTTTTTGTGGAATTTAATGTAAAAGAATAATATTCGGCTTTAGTTCCATCGGCGGTACCGATAAGAGAAGGCTCGAAAGTCAGACTAAAAGGTAATACCTGACCCAAGATAAGGATAAAAATAACGATATTGAAAATTTTTGTAACAGCTATTGATTGTTTTTTCATCAAGTTCAACTCCGATAGAACAAGGTTTTCGGGCGTCTAATTATTGATAGAAAGATTATAAATATTTTTCCTTAAATCTGAAATAATCTCTCAGAGTGATTAACGGTACCGTGTATGATTTGATATATGACTTACCGGATGGCCGATCATAATGAGATATTGGGATCTCTTTAATTGAAAAACCTTTGATCTTTGCCAAAGGAAGTATAAAACGATGCAGTCCTAAAAAACCATCGGGATCGAAACCCATATTTTCCGCAACCTCTTTTTTAAAAGCTTTAAAGCCACTATTTTGATCCTTCACATTCAATTTGAACATCTTTTGAATAATCCATTTATTATATGTTTTTGAAATGAACCTCCTTATTGAATCGTCAGCTCTATTAACCCTAAGTCCAGAGACTACATCACATCCATCTTTAACTTGTTTCAGGAAATTTGGTATCTCATTTGGTTCGTACTGATAATCACCATCCATTATAATTAGTACCTCCCCCTTAGCTTCTTTAAAACCTGTTTGAATAGCATAAGACCTACCAAAATTTGTTGGGTGATGGACCACTCTCACATTCTCAAATTGTTCGGTTAACTTATCACAGATTTTCCCGCTATTATCGACGCTTCCATCGTCAACAAGCAGAACTTCACCACAAATATTATTCTTTTTATAAACTTTTAAAATATTCTTTGTCAAGGGCTCAATATTATTTTCCTCATTGTAAATTAAGAGTATTGTATCACAGTCCATTTTCACACCTATTTCATTATCACTATTTTTCTTTTGTAATTTTAGAGACCTTAAATCCTGTGATTAACATTGCTATCACACCTAGAGGTACTGAGATCCATACCGAGGTTGCCACATGTAAAAAGCTGGCACTTCCAGCATCACCAGGGTCCAAACCTACTGCCATAAATACTGCCCCAATGCCTAAGATATTTCCTGAACCTAATGGGAGTACAATACCTAAAATGTTTGCTATACTTGATGCAATGAACACGGCTCCGATACTTACTCCCTCAATATCGGGTAAAGCTAGAATTATAATAAATAACCTCAGGGCTTCGTTAATCCAGATAATTACGGTAAGTATGATACAGGCAATTGCACTATTTTTTGCTTTTAATATTTGCTTCATTCCAAATTTGAACTTCTCAACAAACCCTGTTAGAGCGGAACCTAACTTTGTCATGAAACCGTGGTTCGAGACCTTAAGTGCCAGGTTGACAGATTTGTTTACCGTTTTTTCAAGCATTGAAGAATGACTTATTATAAATAAGGTTATAATAATAACAGCAATGACCGTTATTAGAATTGCAATAATTATTTTCGCTTCAGTAGGAGATAGCAGGGGTAAAATAACGATTACCCCGATGATCGCCATAGTTGTAATAACTATAATGTCCAAGAGCTTTTCCGAGAAGATGGAGGCAATACCCTGGCCTATCGGTACATTTGCTTCCTTTTTTAATAGATATGCTCTGAC
>CBFDAW010000504.1:0-3297 GCA_965602865.1 uncultured Thermoplasmata archaeon | reverse complement strand
TAGATATAATGAAACTTGGGTCTATGATCTAAGCAATAATACTTGGACGGAGAAAGAACCCTCGAACTCACCGACCTGGAGATACTATCATGGAATGGCGTCCATTTATGGAAAGGATAAAGTTTTAATATTTGGTGGACTGCCTCAAAATAGTGAGACTTGGGTATATGATTATGGTGATAACCAATGGACAAAGATGGCAGATGCACCTTTTAGTCAATCATACCATGCGATAACATCCGTTTACAAAACCGATAAAGTGATTCTATTTGGTGGCGGTACCGGCAGTGGTGATGAAACCTGGGTATACGATTTGAGCAAAGATAAATGGACGAAGAAATCGCCAAAGAATAGACCATATGCCAGATTTTATCATGGAATGTCATCCATTTGCGGGACGGATAATGTGATGCTTTTCGGTGGACGTGATTGGCCCAATCAGTTCTTCAACGATACATGGATTTATGATTTAAGTGATGACAATTGGACTTTTAAAGTATTAGAGACCAAACCAAGTGCCAGACAAAGTCCTTCAATGGCACCAATTTATGGGACCGATAAAGTAGTGCTTTTCGGTGGCACAAATGCTTTTTATGATACCTGGATATATGAACATATTTTACCTACGAAGAACGGAACCTTCATCTCTGCGCCTTATGATACAGGTTCTAGTTCATCTTTTAAAAGTTTAAACTGGCTTGCAAAGATACCAACTAATACGAGCATCAAATTCCAATTACGATCAGCATTTATTGAGCAAGGGTTATTCTCTAAAGATTTTATGGGTCCGGATGGTTCTATATCAACATTTTATGAATCTTCACCTTCTTCTATTTGGTCAGGGCACAATGGTGATAGATGGATTCAATTAATAGCATATTTTAATATTGATATTTTTACTGATTCGCCAAGTTTAAATGATGTTAAGATAAGTTATAATTGCTTACCAAATACTATAGTCATTGGTCCGGTTAATGGAAGTTTATTAACGAACAATAAACCGGTCTTTGTATGGACATTCAATGATCATGATTCTGAGTACCAAAAAGCGTTCCAAGTGCTCATTGATGATGATATTGAATTTGAAGATGTAACGTATGACAGTTACGAACAAGCCACTTCAGGCCAACGCTGGGAGTTTCCAACGGGAACGAACTATACCGAATTACCCGATGGCATATGGTATTGGAAAGTCCGGACATCCGATGCCGATGGTGATTGGACGGACTATAGTATACCTTGGACATTTACAATAGATACTAACCCACCGACCTCTTCGCCAACTAAACCTGTTAATAATGGATTTTATAACAGTTTAAACACGATATCCGGGATGGCGAATGATGCTACCTCAGGGTCAGGTGTAGAGAAAGTTGAGATAGCGATCAAGAGATTAAGTGATAATAAATATTGGGATGGAGCAAATTGGGCTTCTTTTTCCACCTGGTTTTTAACATCTGGGACATCCAACTGGACATATGACTCATCAAATATTCCCTGGGGCTCGGGATTTAAATATACTATTCAATCACGTGCAACAGATTTTGCAACAAATATTGAACAATCGGATAGCGGTAATATATTTTCAATTGATGTGGAGCGCCCAGCATCCAAAATAGTTTCCCCGATAGATAATATCTGGTTGAATAATTTAGATAACATTTCAGGTAATGCCGTTGATATTGGTGGCTCAGGTGTAAACAGAGTGGATATTTGTATTAAATGTACCAATAACAATAATTATTGGATGGGATCTAAATGGGAATCAAATGAATGTTGGTTATCCGCTGAAGGAGCATATCAATGGTCATATGATACTAGTAAAATATCTTGGCCAACAGGGAATCGATATATTATTCGTACTCGGGCAACTGATAATGCTAAAAATATAGAGATTTATGGTGAGGGAAATGTACTTTGGTTCGATAACCAACCACCGGAATCACTTTCCATTCATATCAACAATGGTGACGAATATACAAAATCTAGAAGTGTAGTTTTATCATTACAATCTGAAGATTTCGATTCCGGAATTTCGCAAATGTCGTTTAGTAATAATGGAATAGACTGGTCCGAATGGGGCCCATATAATACAACAAGGTTAATTGACTTAC
Organism: uncultured Thermoplasmata archaeon; assembly: GCA_965602865.1. GTDB lineage: Archaea > Thermoplasmatota > Penumbrarchaeia > JAEHCK01 > JAEHCK01 > CBFDAW01. The sequence goes on along the minus strand of CBFDAW010000504.1, from coordinate 1,183 downwards.
CAACGCTGGATGGCGAAAAATGTGTATATTTCAAGGTGCAAGATTATGCGGGTAATATTGCAGAGCCTGTATTTGATACTATAATATTAGATACCTCAATACCTGAGATTATATCTATTAAAATAAATGGTAATTCAAAATATACAAACTCTAGAAATGTTACGTTAAATCTAAAAGCAACGGATTCGTTATCTGGTATTAAAGATATGTCATTTAGCTATGATGGGATTAGTTGGACTTCCTGGGAGTCTTTTAACCATGAAAGGTCTTTCACACTCCCGCCCAATGACGGTAAGAAAATAATTTATTTCAAAGTGTGTGATTCCGCAGGTAATATTGCATTTACTACTGGCACTATAATTTTAGACACAACACCACCGCATTCGTTGTCGATTTTGATAAATGAAGGTAGTTCGGAAACCAAATCTACAACGGTCACTCTTAAACTAAACGCAGTCGATGAGACTTCAAGTATATATCAAATGTCATTCAGTACCAACGGGAACAATTGGACCCTCTGGGAACCTTTCAATCATGAAAGTTCATTTACCCTCCCACCAAAAGACGGTGAGAAGATTGTTTATTTCATGGTAATGGATGCGGCTGGGAATATAGCCAAACCGGAATCTACCGCTATTTATTTGAATACACAACCCAAAGGTAAAGAAGCTGGCCAAACAAAAGCGTTCTTATTTAGTATGGAGTTTTGGGTAATTCTAATTATTATGATTATAATCTTCTTAATAATGACCGGATGGGTTATTAAACCAATGGTACGAGAGGAACAAAAATTACTCCCAGATGGTTCCGTAACAATTAAATCTGGTGGTATTTTCGGACCGATTGTATCGTTAGAACAGATTCAAGCGCAAACTAAACTCTCAGAATTGCCCGGCACAGGTACGGAACCTAGCGACGCTCAGCAAATCACTACACCAACACCTGTACCTACTTTGGTTAAATCTACACAAACGACGTACGAGCACATTTCGGCTCAGCCAGCACAGGTTCCACAGTTGCCACAATTACCGCCAGCTAAACTACAAGTCACAAGAGTTAAGAATGGTGAAACTGCCCAAGTAGTTCAAGCGGCTATTTCTACACCCACGCCTAAAAGCGCGATACTGGTTCAGGGCGGTACACCTACAATAACCACGGCACCAACCACTCAACCAACTAGTAC
>CBFDAW010000503.1:0-3304 GCA_965602865.1 uncultured Thermoplasmata archaeon | reverse complement strand
TAACACCTCAGATTTTTACTCAGGATCAAAATCACTTCAAATTAACCGGACCACCACAGGCTCTAATTATACAGCCATCGCTCAGAACATCACTATTACACCTGAGATACGTTATTACCTCCGTGGCCGGGTCAATATCTCGAGCATCAGCGGCACCGGCGGGGCACATATTCAGGTTCAGACCTTGGATAACCAGGACAATATTTTAAAGGTTCAAAATACCAACTTTCGCACTACGGTAACTAGCTCCTGGGTTTCGTTCTCTCAGATAATCTATGAACCAAACCCAAATGCACTTAAGATTAGGATACTAGCAATTCTGAACCGATCAAGTGGTGTGGTGTTATTTGATCACATAACTTTTAATGATATCTTACCTCATAATTACTGGGTCCCGGGTGCAATCGCCGAGACATTCGTCTCCACCGGCGGCAGGTCGTTTAACTACGGCACCTCATACGGTCAATCATTAATAGCTGACCTGATCAGAGATGGAGTAACCGGTGTAAAAGGATATGTCTATGAACCGTATTTAAGCGCCATTGCACACCCCGATATACTGTTTGACCGGTACACGGACGGGTATAACCTAGCGGAGAGCTATTACATGGCATCCAACCTCATTGGCTGGATGGATGTGGTGGTGGGTGACCCGAAAATGGCTCCATATTTCGATGCCTTACCTGATCTGGAGATCTCGGTTCAAGACCTGAGTTATTCACCACAATACCCCAATGAAAATGATAACTTAATTACTGAATTTTTTGTATCAAATATCGGTAATAGTACGGTGGATAATTTGAATATAAGTTTGTTTCTAATCGACTCTGAAAATAAGATTTTGATGAACTGGACTACTATTTCCAGCCTTTCAGCTCAAGTCGGGAAGACCAAAATAGAATTAGGATTTGAAGCAAACACGATCGGCGGAGCGGGTATACGAGTGGAAGTAGACGCCGACAACTTGATCAAAGAATCCTATGAGAATAATACTGTGGCCCAGAAGAAGCTGTACATAAACAACAAACCTTCAGTAGATGAATTATTTATTTTAGCAGATATGATTTATCGTACTGAGGAGTATATATTACATGCAAAAGGTTCGGATCTGGAGACTCCGGAAGCGGACCTAGAACCAATGCTTGAAATTAAACATGAACCGGATGGAATGTGGTCCGTATTTGGTCAAACGGGCATTACCTATGAATATGATACAATTACTGGATACTGGGTAATGACGGTTAATAGTAACATCGGGACAGCATTAGGTAAATATTCGTTTAGGATTTCATTCACCGACGAAGATGATGCTCAAAGTGGTTATTATATGTTGTATCTCGCATTAGAGGTAATTAATAATGTTCCGACCACTGATGAGATAAAGATCAATAAATTGATTATAAATCGAACCGACAGTGTGAATATCACATGCAAAGGTTCCGATGTCGAGGATTCTGTTGATGAATTACCGGCAGAGATACAATATCGGTTTAAACCTGATGATATTACTTCTATTTATGGCTGGAAGGACATAGAAATTGTATCTTTCGACGAAGATAATGAACAGTGGTGGGCATTATTAAAGTTTGAAACAGATTCAAAGATAGGAGAGTATCAGTTCAGAGGCCGGATTTCGGATACAAATAATAATCTCAGCGATTGGAAATACGCGGAACAATATCTATCGGTTCTGAACAACCCGCCAATCATCAATAACTTTACCACTGAAAAGTCGAGTGTTAAACGCACAGAGGCTACTGAATTGGTAGTTACAGGTTATGATGTGGAAGATTACGATCAACTGGCAAGTTTGACTTGTGAAATTGAGTATAACTTTCAAGATGAAATCCGAGCTGAAGCGGATCAATGGGAGACCAAGTATCTGGAAAGTATTGAGTTTGAAAATAGTATATTATCTTGGCGATCCGAATTTTTACCACCCAAAGACGCATTAGTGGGTAATTATATATTTCGCTCGCGAATATTAGATCGCGATGGAAACTGGAGCAGCTGGGCTTACCTAAACCAACCATTTTTGGTACTTAATAATTTACCCGTGGCGCAACAAAGTGGTTTGCCAGAGGCTGCGGATGAAGATGAAGAAGTAACATTCAATGGTAAGAAATCGTACGATATCGAAGACAGCAGCACGGATTTTATATATTATTGGGAATTTAGAACCGCTGAAGTAATGTATGGAATGAACAATAATCGAACATTTTCTTATAGTATCTCAGATCAGGGTGAATACCAGGTATGTCTAAAAGTTACCGATAAAGATGGTGGTAGCAGCTGGGATAACGCTACAATTCTGATAAATAATGTAAAACCAACTGCAGAGATTGAGCTTTCGAAAAAGCAAGCGAAAGTTGAGGAGAACATAACTTTCAGTGCAGTAGGATCAATTGATACTGCGTCCGATTTGGAAACCTTGATCTTTTTTTGGGAGTTCGGTGATGGGACTACGGGTTCAGGTATAAAAGTAAATCATTCATTCAGCAGCCCGGAAAAATACACCATTAAGCTTACTGTCACAGATGATGATGCTGAAACAGGCTTAGCAACGGAATCAATTACCGTATCTCCCCAAGAGCTTCCCCCCACAGAATCTCAAGAGCCAGAGAGTGATAATCAAATTTATATGTTACTTTTAGGAATTTTCATAGTAATAATAGTTCTTATTCTGGCGTTCATAATTATTAAACGCCGCCGCAGCTCAAAAGCTCAACCACAGGTGCCACCTATCACAAAACCAGACCAATTACCAGTCCCCCCAGGATACATGCTGCCAGGGAAGCAACCAGTGGGTCCAATGGGTTTTATACCACCTCGGGGTCCATATTCAGGCGATGTGACCGTGCCAGAACGAGAGAGTATACCAATTATCAGTCCGTACCAGGAGCAAGATCGGCAAATTCCACCATACATTGGAACCTTATCGGAATCAGAATCAATTCCATCTCCGGAAATTTTTCCACCACAACAAAGGTCCACCTTGGAACCTGCTGCTGAACAACCCATGCTTCCACCTCCTGGAGATACTCTGTATGTCGGTGGAAATGGACCTGATAACTATACTTGGATTCAGGATGCTATTGACAACGCATCTGATTTTGATACGGTTTTTGTCTATGATGATTCATCACCTTATATTGAGAACATAGTTATTAATAAATATATAGATCTAATTGGAGAAAACAAGGATACAACTATTATCGATGGCAATGGAAGTGGAGATGTAGTCCATGTTTCTGCACCTATGGTAACCATTAGTGGCTTCACCATCCGGAATAGCGGCCCCTTT
>CBFDAW010000502.1:0-3314 GCA_965602865.1 uncultured Thermoplasmata archaeon | reverse complement strand
AAATAATACCATTTTTAAACAAGGAAAAATCAAATTATTTGAAAATTAGATGGCAGAAAATATAAAGAACTTAAGTTTAATAAAAATGCCCCAGAGCTTATATAGTTATTTTAAATCTAAGATACGGTATAATACTTGAATATTCTGGAAATTTAAAAATATTATAAAAACCGTGCCGAGCAGGCAAAGGGGGAAGGGTTTTGCCAGCGCAGGCACGGTGGGTGGGGGAATACGAAGTATTGGTGGAGAATAGTCGGCATAGCCGATTTCTCACGAGAAATCGGTCGCATAATTCATTATTAATTAATTCTTGCGAGTGCGTATTCGCAAATACGCACCAAGTAGTGAGCCGGACGCTGGCGAACGCCGACCATCTGATACCCCATTGTCCACCGCAGGCTGCCGAGGGGCGACATTAATTACGTTATTAATTTCTTTTTTTGATACTTTTTTTCTTTATGATTATTTTGAATAATAGTTACACTCACCCTATATAAAATTATAAGATAATGTTTTTAATTATGAAATATTTATATTTTTATAACGACAGTAAAATATAAATAACCCACAAATCAATATATAATTATAACTCTGAAGGGTGAAGTGCTTCGAAATACCATAAATTATGGGGTGAGAAGCACATCAGAACTAGAATTAATTTAAGTACTATCCGGGGGGATGGTAAATGGAGAACCCGATGACTAAGGTAACAAAGATAATAAAAACTAAAAAATTCAAACAGGTTCTATTAGTTTATATTCTCTTCAACCTGGGTGTTCTATTTTCACTATACGGTTCTATTCTATATTCCCCAGCACTGCTTCCGGATACTGAGAACCTTTCTCCACAGAGTGCCCGGACCGAAATAATTAATCTTACCAAAGGTGCACTTATTGCGCAAGACTTTGACATCAATCAATATAATATCGGCTTCGATATGATTAATATTGGCGGAATATTCTTAATCGTTGGATTATTATATTACAACTACATAGAAGCTTCCAGACCTGTTGTGAAATTGAGAAGACCGATATTAAAGATCTATAAACTCCGAAGAAAGGGCTCACTTCAGGGAAATATTTTGGAATGGCTGTGCCTGGTAATTTTCTCGTTCGCTTTTTTTACATTTTTGTATAATATATTCGTACACATAATCGTTATAAGTTTTATCATAGGATTGATCGGTTTCACGATCAGGAAATTCCAGGTTGGTAATATTATACCTAACCCGAGTTAGGTATAATATCGTTTTTTTGTATATTTAAGGACGGTTATAAGAATAACATTTTTGTGAGTTGAATGTATTTGCCTATATTGGTGAATACTTGATAAATATTCCAGAACATCAGAACTCAGAAGACCTGACCGAACGATCAGGTTATACTGAGATAACTGAAATCCCAAAGCACACACTTGAGATTGTGTTTCTTGGCACGGGAAACGCATTTTCCATGGCAAACCGGTATTGGGGCTCAATATTATTGAATGAACGGATTTTGTTAGATGCGTCCCCTATAGTAGTTCCTCACATGAAACATCTGAACCGTGATTTTTCAAAGCTAGAATATATTTTTCTTACGCATTTTCATGCCGATCATTTTTTTGGTTTGCCATTTTTATTTCTGGATTTTGCATATCTGCAGACGTTGGGTCATCCGCTGAACATTATTGGCCCCACTAAAGTAGAGGAGAAGATCACCCATGTAACGAACCTTGGTTTCTCAGGAGTGATCGAAAAACTCAAAAATAGGCTTAAGATAAATTATTTCGAAGTGACACAAGCGGGCACTTACAATGTCTCTGGCTTGAAGTTTACCGCGATCCCCATGGATCATGCAGGTACTGAGGCATATGGATATAGAATTCCAGTAGGTGATAAAACCGTGGCATATACGGGAGATACCGACTTATGTGCCGGTGTATTCGAGCTTGCCGCCAAGACCGATATATTAATCATCGAATTATCAAACCCGCATGATGATGTGCCCGGTCACATGAGCCTCCAAAAAATTCAGAAACTCAGAGAAAGGTTATCCCCGGATGTACAAATTATCCTTAATCATGTGGGTCTGATCTCCGGTGAAATAACCCAAGATAAAAATCTAATCCTCCCAAAGGACCTAGATGTGCTGGAATTTTAAAATAATAATTAATGATAGACTTAATCATACAACTCAGTTAATCTGGGAACGAGAGCCATGAGCACGGCTTGTTCGGTTAACTTGTCACGGGTTAGAAGCTCATTGGTCAGATATCCAATGGCGCCTTGTTTTTTTCCAATCTCTGGGATATCGGTAACCTCGCCCATAACCTCCCCCACCGTCCTACCGGCTTTCACGAACTCGAATACTTTATTCGGATAATAGAACCCTGGGCCATGACCGATTGTGATGCGTCCCCCGCGATCCTGGATGGCACAGTATTGTACATCAAAATATTTCCCGGTCTCATTATTCTTGAACAACCCCGCTTCTATACCCACCCCAAAATGCGCCCCGGGGTTTTGTTCCAAGACGGCTTTTGCACGAGTTTTGGCACCTTTGATCGTTTCGTCATCCCACGGTTGTGCACTTACACCGGAGGATACCCCTACCTTTACTATTTCTAAGTCATTGTAAATTTTCCCGAAGATATTCTTAACTGCCCGGAGTTTCACATCGTTATCCGTCCCAACAGCGATTTGTACGGTGCCTTTTAAATTACCCTCGGAATCGATTTCGCCCTTGGAAATTCGGGTAGCTTTAATTGGCAGTCCATCCTGAGCAAGAACATACGGTAATGCGACGATCTTCAATGGTGTTTTCCCAAACTTCTTGCGATGTGCATTGGTCTCTTCTGCCATTTTCTTACGTCCCTTTGAAACCACCAGTACATCTGCATCTATCTCTCGTGTAATAGGGATATTGAACACTTCATCTATTTGAATTATTTCAACCTTCGTTTTCGGGAATTTCTTAACCATGGCGTCCAAATATTCTTCCAGAGTCCGCTTACGGTCTTGATACGCCGCTACGTCTCGTGAACGGTTAGCAATCGCCATATCATCGGAGGTGAGACCCACAATAATTTTTTCGCCAATGCCCATTTCGAAGGCTCGCTGGAATAGAGCTTTATGACCTTTATGCAGCGGACTGAATGTACCGCCGAGGACTACGCGCATACACAGACACCAAAATTAATGAAAAGTAAAAAATCTGATCATATAAAACTCAAAAACATTATAACAATTAGTAATATCATCGTGGCGTAAATTATATAAATATAACTTTTACGCTTTTTAACCATTGCTTCAAACTCAGTCTTACATTCTTCCG
>CBFDAW010000501.1:0-3314 GCA_965602865.1 uncultured Thermoplasmata archaeon | reverse complement strand
ATATTGTGTTAACCGAGGTGCCCCAGGGCAGTACTGGGGTTGAGCTGTATTTCAAAGAACGCCTCAAGCCGGAAGCCTTGTTCACAATAACGGGTGGAGATAGCTATAAAGAAGCCGGTAAATCATATGGCTATCAGAATAAGGAGATAACATTCGACGCGTCCGATTCTACACATAATGCTGACACCGGGACAAGTACAAAATATGAATGGGACTTTGACGACGATGGACATAGTACCGATAAAATTGCTAAGCACACATATACCAAGGTTGGGACCTATAATGTAACCCTGACGGTTACGGACACATATGATCATGAATATGCTTTATTTGATGACATGACCACAACAATAATGATCGTAGAACCGGGGAACGATAAAGACGAGGATGACATGGATGATACCTGGGAAAGTAATAATGGATTAAACCCGAACGATCCGAACGACCGGGACGCGGATGATGATAATGACGGATTAACCAATTTTAAAGAATACGAGCATCAAACCAATCCACAGCTTCAAGACAGCGATAGAGATAAGATGCCGGATAAATGGGAAGTAGATAACGGCCTTAATCCAATTTTGAACGATGCTAATAAAGATCTGGATAACGATGGTCACAGCAATCTCGATGAGTACAAGGCTGGCACCAATCCCAAAAACCCTTCAAGTAAACCATCCGAGGAAGAAGAAGATAATGGTTTGTTCGGTCTTGGCAAGGTCGGGGGGATCGATCTGGTTCTGATATTGATAATCATAATTATTATCGTGTTGGTCCTCGCCGGGATAATGAGTCGTAAGAAGGGCAAACCGGAAGCAGAAGCACTAGAGGAAGAATTAGAAGCGACTGAAGCCGCACCAATGGAAGCCGCCGAGGAAGCCGAAGAAGAAGAGGAACCCTATGAATGCCCCGAATGCGGTGCAATAATTCAGGAAGACCAGGCAGAGTGCGATGAGTGTGGAACCACTCTTGAATGGGATGAAGAGGGCGAAGAAGAAGAAGGTGAAGAAGCGCCGGTGGGAGAAGAACCAGCAGAAGTGGAAGCCGCCAAAGAACAAGAGGAAAAAGAGGAAGAAGAAGAGTACGAGTGCCCGGATTGTGGTGCTTCGATCTCAGCGGATGCCACCAGCTGCGCACAGTGCGGTGTGGAATTTGAATAAAATTTCAGAATGAGGTTTATTTGATAAATCATTCTTATTTCCGATCATTATTACCGGAATTAGACCAGATAATTTGAATAGAGGTACCAAAGAGTTTAAATAATAGTAAAAAAAAGGTACCAAATTTCTTTTTTATAGTGGAATTAATCAATTCTTATACTCAAAGGAGTGTGAGATTGTGAATAATACGAGCAGTAGATTGATTCCAAAAAAAGTAATGTTAGGTGTTGCGGTTACAGTATGTATACTCTTTATTTCGGTGGTATTCACTGTATACGCAGAATATCTCCCAGACGAAAGCAACCCTTATGATTATGAAGCCGTAGTGAAAGGTACAGTATATAACACAGATACAAAAGCGCCTATAGATAATGCACTAGTGACTATAGAATACCATGAAGTTCTCAGAAAAGATTACACCGATTCCAACGGGCAATATATCTTCAAACATGTCCCTGAATGTTTCTGTCTGAAGAATATGAGTGCATCCAAAGCTAGTTACATGACACAGCAGATCTGGGTAGCCGTTGCGGATGTTACTATTGTGGATTTTTATCTAAACCCCTTACAAAACGGTTCCGAGCCCACCGAAGGCAGTGTGACCGGTTGGGTAACCGACGCGGATACTAATGAACCTATTGACGAAGCAGAGATGACGCTTACGTACCACGAATCCATTCGAGTTGAAAACACGGATTCAGAAGGTCAATATACCTTCGATGGTGTACCAATTTGTTTTTGTCTAAAAAATGTCTCCGCCTCTAAAAGTGGATATGAAAGTCAATATCAACTTGTAGCAGTTCATGAGATAACATATGTAAACTTCTCTCTGAGAGCACTTGAAGAACCCACCTCTGAGCCGGAAGAGCCAGATAACCCAGATGCCCCAGAAAACCCGGAAGACACCGATGACCCAGAAGAGCACGAGGAACCACAGGAAAACAAAGGCATATGGGGAACCCTAACAGGTGTGGTAACGGATGCCATTACGAATATACCCATTCATAATGCATTTATGACCTTGAAGTATCATGATATTGTACGTACCCAATTTACTGATTCAGAAGGTCAATATACCTTCGATGGTGTACCAATTTGTTTTTGTTTAAAAAATATATCGGCGTCAAAAAGTGGATATGAAAGTCAAGATCAATCGGTGCCGGTTTCTGAAATTACTTATGCAAACTTTTCTTTAAATCCATCCGAAAATAGTCCCGGCGACCTACCAAATCCTGGCCCTATTCAGCATAGGACTAATGATAAGGAAATAACTAATGAATCAATGGATTATTATTTTGCTATTATTGGATTGATAACAATCTTAGTTGTTCTAATTATATTTGGTATTTCCATTTACAAGAATAAAAAGAAGAGCCATATTCGATAATTCAAAATAACGATACATTAATTTGTTATGCAAACCCATTGGAGTGTGAGAGATTATGAATAGAAATAGAAGAAAAACTTCAAGAGCAAGTGTATTTGTTTTTGTGGTAATAAGTTGCATTGCCGTAATGTGGTTCTCAATCATGCCGGTACAAGCATGCGTGGATCCTAGTGCAGGATTTGCATCTGAAGTATTATTAAATAATTCAAATGTAACCTATGATTTCTCAACCCTTAAAAATTATGCAAAAGACGGATTTGTGAATATTATTAAGATAGAAGAAGCTGAAGGTGCATCAGATACATTTGAATCCGATCCAAAAGAAGAAGAATCACCTTACCCTGATTCTGGGAATCCCGATGAAATTGAAAATGACTGGGAGCCGGGTATCTATTATTTATATCGAAGTCATTATGCTTCTGAGTTAGGTGTGGTTATTCATGAAGAAACCGGTTTACCCGATGTACTGACTCTTTCCGGGCTTTCTCTGAATCTGGTAATTCCAACTAAATTAAGTGAAATCACTATAAAATGGGAGACCGCTATTTTAAATTTGGATTTGGAACTTGAGCTTGATGAGTCTCTAATTGAATTTATGGAAAACCAAGGCTACGAAGAATCCGGGACTGCCGAGACGACCGGTGGGACTTATGAGGATCCCGAGGAGAAATTAGTGGGTATAGTTTTTTCTAAGGGCGAGGCTGAGATATATCTTAGTTGTGGTGAAGGCGGCAAGACATTAGATGGTAAAACCGGTGCAGGGGAAA
>CBFDAW010000500.1:0-3315 GCA_965602865.1 uncultured Thermoplasmata archaeon | reverse complement strand
TAGGCAGGAAATCCAATAATGAAAAATTCTCCTGGTGTGTGGGTGTGGGAGTGTGTGGGTGTGGGAGTGTATGGGTGTGGGAGTGTGTGGGTGTGGGAGTGTATGGGTGTGGGAGTCGTAAAATTGTGAAATATATCTTTTATTAATTTTCACAATTTGAGGGCCGGAGAATTTTAGTTAGGCAGGAAATCCAATAATGAAAAATTCTCCTGGTGTGTGGGTGTGGGAGTGTGAGGGCTCGGATGGGTTTTTACCCCGCCCTCTTACCAGTGATTACTTACCCAAATAAATCGTAACGGTCTCACCAACGATTAGTATCATATTAAAATTGAAGTGGTCTCCCCCTCCCACCAGTGATTAACATAGATAATGAATCGAAACGGTCTGAATACATATCCTGTCAACCTAGCGACTTATAGGACTTTCTATTAAGTTCGTTTATTATAATAAATCGCCAGATATGTCAAAACCGCACCACCGGCGATTATTGTCTGGGGAATAAAAATATCGGTATTTGGGTTCCAGATAGTTAAATAAATACCGTAACCGATTATAATAAATCCTAAAACAGGTAAGAAATAACAAGCCCAACGAACTTTATTATATGCCTTACCCATTAAAGAGAGTTTAACACGTGGGTGAATATATTTTCCTCCAGATTTACTTGAGGTACCTGAGGTACTTGAGGTTCTACCGGTTTGACGATAAGAAGCTCTCGACATCGCCATTATATCTCCCCTTTTGTGTATTAACCATCACTAGATAGGTCCTGACCTTGATCAATAATTATATGGGGTAGGGTAATACATTCTTTGGTATAAAATGTATTGGAGATTTTTCGATCTTTTTAATAAGATTTTGTTCCATTCATGGAAAGATTTAAAAGCAAATTTGAACCCAGTGCTATCCTTCATCAAAATGAATAGAATTAGAATGGGAATGTATATATATTTATTATTTTATAATAGATTATATGCGTGTAGAGAGAAAAAAAGTAGTGGCACATGATACCGCCTCAACTCAATGTCCCAATTGCTCAGTACCTATCAAAATTGGTCAAAAAATATGTACAAACTGCGGGGAAACATTGAACACTGACCAACTAATAAAACAGCCCTTGGCAAAAACACAAGGTATTCGCTCGAGTACTAAATCTGTTTCTGTACCAAAGAGACCTAAGAGAACCACGCCAGTGCCTACCAGAACCAGCACACCTAAACCACCAATACCCACTAAAAAACGAGAGGAGAAACCAATCACGCCTACGAAAATAGGGTACTGGGATAAATTGGATCGAATGGAGATTAGACGTATCAGAAATTATATATTCTTAATTCAAATCGTATTAATTGTAATCATATTATTAAATGCCATTTATGAGAGCATGCTCTTTGAGCCGTTTTATTTACCCTTGGGATATATTTTATTATTCATCCTTTTTCTAGTATTTTTGTTATCTATTGAAGGTTTATGGTTCAAACTCGTTTCTATAAAAAACGCAAGGTCATTTAAAAAACGTGCCAAACTCATCAAAGATTACCGGAATAGTGCTCAAAGTGCACTGGTTATAGCAATTATCCTATTAATCGTACTATTAAGTTTAAATTTCCTTCCATTCGTTACCGAGATGTTAAAGACTGAGGATAAGTTTGAATTTAAGTATAATGAACCTGAGACACTTGCCAGCTTTGAAGACCAAGACGCACTTGGGTTAACTCATTCGAATAATTTAGACTTTAATTCAAACAATACCGTAGAACTCAAAATACATGTACGTGAGTTGAAAAAGGATATTGAAACCGGTAAAACTGAAGAAATGGACTTAGGTAATCAAACCGAACTTGATTACTCGTTGAACAGCCCAGACTTTCAATTGGGGTACACCAATAATAAAGAGTATCATTTTTTCATACTAAATGCAGGAAATAATAACGTCTCTGGGAAATATATAATACAACGCGAAATCTCAAAACCATTCTTATTGAACATTTTACTTTTTATGATCCTATTTATAATCACGAGTATATGTTGGCTTGCGTATCTGAATGTGAATAGGAAGAAATATGAGAAATTATATAATGATAAGGTTTCCGAGGTAACGAAAAGGTATGCTGTTAAACCGTATGCTATAGAGGATGTATTTCTGATTTACAAAAACGGTACATTAATAAATCACCAAACACGCCGTATAAAACCCATGGATAATGAAATATTATCAGGGATGCTCACGGCAATTAAAGATTTCATTAGAGATGTCTTCAAAAGCGACGCTAAAGGAGAGTTGAATGAATTACAATTTGGTAAACTAAAAATCATGATCGAGCACGGACAATTTGCATTTTTAGCTGTAGTGGTCTCCGGCACACCACCGAAAGAACTTAAGGGGCGGATGAAACATGTCATGGCACAGATACATAAACAATTCTATTTTGAGTTGAAGAACTATAATGGTGATGTTAGGCGACTGGCACCGGTGGCAATTATTATCCAAGAGCAGCTATTGGGCGTAGAAGACAAAGATACACAGATGGATCTGAAAAGTGATACTTCCTGGAATAATAAAGGAGTAATACTAACAAAGCTTGGAAAATATAATGAAGCTCTTGATTGTTTTGATTCGGCTTTAAAGCTTAACCCTGGCGTCTCGGATACTTGGTTAAATCGTGGCATTGCTTTGGTAAAATTAAATGAATACGAAGAGGCAATGGACTGCTTTGACCGCGCACTGCAGCTTGACCCGAACAATGAATTTGCCAAGCGCCGGCGCAATAAATGTTGGTATAAATGGAAGCTTCTTGAAGCCCGTGAAAAGCGACTAGGTGGCGGAAGGCGAAAAAGAAAAGAACCCGGTGTGGCACGACCCATGAGTAAAAGTGACTACCCAGCACGGCCAACCCCGCAAATGGAAGTCATAGGCGGTAGAGGTGTTGCGAAAGTGGGCACAAGTGCCCCGCTTTATAATAAATCGGGATATAATACAAGTGCAGGATCTTATGATGCACCGGTTGAGGAACCGCCGCCACGATGCCCGAACTGTGGGCAGCCATTGAGATTTGTTGAGCAATTTGAAAGCTGGTACTGCGACCCGTGTGATAGTTATCCGTTTGATGATTAAGATATTGGTATGGGGGGTTACCTGGCATATGCGTTAACTTAAGTTATTCTAGCCATTCTCACAATATAAGCAATATAAGATGCATAATTCTTTCAGTTAACTCTCTTGGGTATAATTTTAATTATTTAATAAAAAATTAATTAGGGAGCCTGCCCGAGAATTATCTTATTAACAGTGTTAAGGACAAATTGTACCTAAAT
>CBFDAW010000499.1:0-3319 GCA_965602865.1 uncultured Thermoplasmata archaeon | reverse complement strand
AGTCGGACATTTAAGTCCTAAAAAACGTAAAAAGAAGTAAAATTGAAAATAAAGTGGTGTTATAATGGCAAAAGGTTCTACCCCCAAAAGCGTGCGCCGAAAAGCGCGAAAACAAAAAGGTATAGTCGGTACACGACGAAAGAAGGAGTTCGCATTCAGAGGTTATTCCATCAAAGAATTACAAAAAATGTCTATTGAGGAATTATTGCCATTACTAGATTCACGCATGAGACGATCTTTAAGACATGGTTTGACCGTGCAACAACAAAAGTTCTTGGAGCACTTTCGAAAGACCGAGGGTATTATAAAAACACATAACCGAAATATGGTCGTCCTTCCCGAGCTGGTTGGGAGAACAATTAAAGTATATGATGGTAAAGAGTTCCAACAAGTCGTGATTCAACCTGAGATGATCGGGCATTATTTGGGCGAATTTGCCCTAACTCGGAAAGGTGTCAAGCATACCGGTCCTGGTGTTGGAGCGACGCGATCATCGAAATTTATGCCTCTGAAATAATGAAATGATTACGGAGAAATTAAAAATCCAAGTGGAGAGATCACTATGAAAGGGTATTCAACCGACCTTGACCCGGAATCTACGGCACGTGCGCGTGGAAAGGACCTGCATGTGTCATATAAAAAGTCCATCGAAATTTGTCATGCAGTTAATGGTATGGCATTGGAAGATGCTAAAAAATACCTGGAAAATGTGATCGAAAAAAAAGTGCCGGTACCGTTTATAAAACATAAACGACACATTAGCCATCGTAAAGGTTCGGGGTTTGGACCAGGGAGATACCCAGTTAACGCTGCAAAAGCTATTCTTGATTTATTGAAGGTAGTCGAGAATAATGCAGAGTATAAAGGCTTGGACCCGGAAAATATGTTTATTGCACATATTTCCGCATACCGGGGCCGGATCTATGAAGGTTGGAAAGCGCGGGCTCGCGGTAGATCAACACCATGGAATACTGTGACTACTAATGTTGAATTAATAATTCAGGAACAGAAGGAGTAAATATAATGACTGCTGAACGGAAATTCATTGAAGAAAATGTCAAACGCGTTCTGTTAAAAGAATATCTAAAACGTAAAACCGAGCGTTCGGGATTTGGTGGGTTAGATGTTCAGCGCACACCCATGGGTACACGCGTTACACTAATTGCCGAGCGACCGGGAATGGTCATAGGCCGTAAAGGTGAGACAATAAAAGAATTGACATATTTTGTTGAAAATGAATTCAAGTTTGACAATCCACAAATTGAAGTTAAAGAAGAATCAAATCCTAACCTAAATCCACATATCATGGCACAAAAATTAGCAACGGCATTAGAGCGTGGCTGGCATTTCCGACGAGCTGGCCATTCCACGGTTCGGCGAATCATGAGCGCGGGCGCTAAGGGCTGCCAGATCATAGTCTCTGGAAAGCTGACGGGGCAGCGACATAGGACAGAGAAGTTCAGGGAGGGACATATCAAATACTGTGGTGAAACTAAGCTAGATTGGATTCGGGAGGGTTATGCGGTTGCCAAGAAAAAGTTGGGAGTAATTGGAATCAAGGTGCAAATTATGGATCCAAATGCCAAACTCCCGGATGAGATCGAGGTTTATGAATTGAAGGATGTAGCAACTGTGAAAAACATTCCGCCGGAGACCAAAGGTGAAGATATTAAGGATATGAAGACAGGTACAGGTACCGAACCTGTTACAGAGATTAGCACTGAGACCGAAACTACCGCCACGGAGATAGCACCAGAGAACGGCTCAACAAAGGCTAAGAAAACCGCGAAAGATTCGGCGGAATCAGACGTAAAAGAGGATGACACAAAAGCCCAGGAGCCAAAAAAGTCAAAGAAGGAAAAAACTGCTGAGAAATCTTCAAAGAAAGGTGGTAGTGCGGGTAAGAAAAAAACCGGAAAGAAGGCAAAAGATGAAAAAAATGATGATGAAAAACCAAAGAAAGAGTCAGAAAAAGAGTCAGAAAAAAAAGGTGACGATCAGGATCAATAAAAATTTTCAGGAGGATATGAACTAATGGCTGGATTAAAAACCAAAGAGATACGGGAAATGAACCCGAAAGAACGTAACGAAAAATTGTACGAACTCAGAACCGAGCTAATGCATGAGAAAGGTATCGCCGCAATGGGTGGTGCACCGACTAACCCGGGGAAGATTAGAGCTTTACGTATCTCTATAGCAAGATTATTGACAATAATAAAAGAGGAGGGCGAATTGTAATGCCGGAGATTTGTAATACGTGTGGGTTGCCAAAAGAATTGTGTGTTTGTGAAGAGATTGCCCGTGAACAACAAGATATTAAAATATATATTGAAAAACGCAGGTATGGAAAAATGGTGACAATTGTCGAAGGAATAAACGCAAATGATATTGATATCAACGATCTTGCCAGACAATTAAAGACTAAATGTGCATCTGGTGGTACCGTTAAAGATGGTAATATTGAATTACAAGGAGATCATAAGAAAAAAGTCCAGGAAGCATTGATCGAACAGGGATTCAAGGTTGAAAAATAGAATATTACGGAATTTAACATTAAAAATTGATAGGCAGAAAATTTCGATTATATTTGAATTAAGTAAGTAGTAAAATTACGATTTGAAATAATGAACAAAACATAATGGTTGGTCGAATAAGATGGTCAAAGATATTTCGAGAAATAATTTCATTCAACACGAATTAATAGGATTGCACGCAAAAATTATCGATACCCCTTGTAAAAGTTCCGCAAATATTTCAGGGCAGATCATAGATGAGACAATGAACACTTTTAAAATCGAGTATTTCTCCAATGACCAGAAAAAAACCATAATAGTACCAAAAAATAAGACTAGATTCAGATTTACACTTCCGGGAACTCTTACGAATAAAGAGCACAAGAGTGTTGAGATAGATGGTGCACTGCTTACTAAGCGCCCGGAAGACAGAATTAAAAAGTTGGCAAAGATCGTTCATAAAATTAATAGAAATAAAAAAAGGAGTTACTCAATAGGTGATTAAGATGACAAGTGCACAAGAATCAACAGATATAACCGATCCAGATCCTAAAAATACTAATAAGAAATCTAAACCAAAGCGAAAGGTCGCTTCAGCTGCTGGTGGAGATACAGACGAGGGCAAAAAACCTGTGGTTAAAAAGAAACGTGCGACCGCAAAAGCCATCGATAAGACGCAGGCGAAACGCCTCGTGAAACCGGTAGGTAAGAAACCGACAAAGGGCCGAAAGATCGTAAGGGCGGTTAAATCTACAAAAAAAGCGCGGAACATAGGCATCGAAGTGGCACTACCCACTGAAGGTTGT
>CBFDAW010000498.1:0-3324 GCA_965602865.1 uncultured Thermoplasmata archaeon | reverse complement strand
TATAAAGAGATATATTACGAGAATCTGTATGATGGCATTGACCTGCGGTATTATACTAACAAGAATGAGCTGAAATACGATTTTATCGTGCACCCCGGAGCAAATGTCGGGCAGATCAGGATTAGGTATGAAGGTGCGAATAAATTGAAAATTGATGATAATGAAAATTTGGTGATAAAAACAGGGATTCAAGATCTACTGGATAGTGAACTTTTTATTTATCAGAATCATTTTGGTGCTAGGCATCAGGTATTAGGGGAATTTAAAATAAATAATAATCTCGAATATGGTTTTGAAATTCTTCAAGAATACAATCAACAGGAAGTTCTTGTGATTGACCCGATGTTAGAATATTCAACATACTTAGGCGGGAGCGATTGGGAGCGTAGTTATGGTATCACTGTTGATGCCATGGGGAATGCATATGTGACCGGATATACAAATTCATCAAATTTCCCAACCACTGCCGGTGCATGTAATACTACAATAAATGGCGATTATGATGTATTTGTGATCAAACTAAATGCTAATGGCACAAACCCGATATATTCCACTTATTTAGGTGGAACTTATGAAGAGAAAGGATGCGGCATTGTAGTTGATACTCTGGGAAACGCGTTCGTGACCGGTTATACGGGTTCGCCTAATTTTCCCACGACACCGGGTGCGAACGATACTTCATTTGACGGTGGGGACTGTTTTGTCTTAAAGCTTAACCAAAGTGGTAAAAATCTTGATTATTCTACACTTATCGGTGGAACTAGTAGTGAATTTGGCTATGCTATCGCCGTGGATTTATCAGGCAATGCATTAGTTACCGGTGTAACAAGTTCATCTAATTTTCCTACGACAGAAAATTCATATAATTTCTTTCACAATGGGGATAAAGATTGTTTTGTCGTTAAACTTAATCAAAATGGCTCCTTTATAATTTATTCTACATATATAGGGGGTAGTAGTTATGAATATGGTTATGATATTGCGATAGATCAAAACGGAAATGCATATGTGACAGGATATACAAACTCATCGAATTTTCCTGTTACAAATTGTTCATGTGATACTAAATTTAATGGTGGTTTCTATGATTCTATTGTTTTTAAAATAAGTTCAAATGGTTCTGAACTTATTTATTCTACATATTTGGGCGGAAGTAATAATGAAATGAGTAATGCGATTGTGGTGGACTCAACGGGAAATGCGACTGTGACCGGCTGGACGGATTCTTCAGATTTCCCTACAACGGAAAATGCTTATGATAAAGAATATAATGGTCTCGGTCATGATATTTTTGTATCAAAGCTTAACCAAAACGGATCAATGCTAATTTTTTCAACCTTTATTGGTGGAAGTGGAATGGAAGAAGGTAGGGATATTGCATTAGATCCGAATGGGAATTTATACATAACAGGCGATACTTCATCATTTGATTTTCCTATCACACAGGATGCTTTTGATAATTCTCGTAATTCAACAGAAGGAGTAATTTTTAAACTTGATATTAACGGTTCGAAATTATTATATTCAACATACATTGGTGGCACATCTTATGATCGCTGTGAAAGCATTTTATTGGATGCGAAAGGAGATGCATATATAACAGGAATTACCACCTCGGCAGATTTTCCTACTTCATCGAACGCATTTAATACAAAATATAATGGCGGGGTCGATATTTTTGTTTTTAAATTTGCATTTCGACCAATTTTGAATATCACTTCGATATCATTTATTAACGATAATAATTCGATTACGGAAGCTTATTCTAATCTTTGTCCAAATACTTTTAGGATCAACGTATTAGATACCGTCTCATTATCTGATTTAAAAGATGTCCGCTTAACCCTTGATCCGGACGGAGAAAATATTCAATTACTATGGAATAGAAAGACCAATTTGTTCTCTAAAATAAATGATCCAAATAATTATATTACTCTTGAAACCTCGAGTATCGGTTATAATAATTCTTTCAATAATTGGACGATAGATTTCAATATTACTTTTAATTGGACATATCCGGATGAAGAGCATCATGATGTTCAAGCTTATGCCACAAGTTTAACTTTACCACCAAGATGGTATAATGCTTCAGGAGTATATCGTGTCGAGAATGATTTAAAATTTAATGGCACTTTAATGATAATAAATGAAAAAGGTAAAATTCTAACTGACTATGATCTAGTAGGCGGCGGTGAAAAACTTACTTGGACAGGATTAACACCTATTTACGAAGATACAACTGAGGTCCATCCATTAGATGACGAGTTTGATATTATTATTATCGATGATGAAGGTAATTCTTACTTGAGTTCACCCTTATCCGGAGAACCATTTTATTTTGAGACAATAACTCCGAATATCACACATACATTGGGTTATAATTATTCAATTAAAATAATTGGCATCCCCGAGGAAAGTGATCAGTCAAATGTGACAATTACCATAAAAATTGATGCGGATAATGTAACATTTTCTAAATATTTTCCCGGTAATAATGTCTGGCATACAACCTATGAAGTTCCGGTTGGGGTAACTATCACCGACGAGGGTAGTAGTTATGTAAATGGTTCCAGTGTTATGTATTCCATATCATTAAATAATGGCACTCCCTGGAAAGATTGGACAACTATTCCCGGGTTAAAATCAGCAAAGAGTTTAATGGCTCAGAATGTGATAATTCTTGAAGAAGGAAAAAACAATCTCGTTAAATGGAAAGCCAAAGACTTGGTTGAAAATGGCCCGGTAGAAAGTGAAATAACAAGGATATTAGTTGATACTACGAGCATATATTTTTCGAACCCAAAACCGTCAATTAATTATGTATCGCCATCCCCGGAGGTTGAAGTTGGTATTACGATATTAGACGAAACCTCTGGTGTTAATGCCTCGTCGATCGAGTATTCGGTTTTAGACAATAATGGTAAAACATGGAGTCCTTGGACTTCAGTGGTTGCCCTGGATAATAGTTTAAGAGTTGATGTGCGCTTTAATTTGACATTCCCGAACGGTACGGACAATTTGATAAAATGGCGGGCAACTGATATTGCTGGTAATGAGCCCGTAGAAACTCCACCACAAATAATCAACGTTTGGATCCCCGCTATTGTTCCTAAAGTCTTACTTTTATCCCCGTTTAAGGCTGAAATATTGAATCAAACACAAGTAGAACTAACTTGGAAGCTCGAGGAGCCGACCATTGAGAATATTTCATATGATTTATATTTTGATAATAAAACTCCACCGAATGCATTCCATACGGGATTAAAAAGTAATAATTGAGGCTGACTAACAATCAATAAACAGCATCCTATGAATTTTTCATTA
>CBFDAW010000497.1:0-3336 GCA_965602865.1 uncultured Thermoplasmata archaeon | reverse complement strand
GCTGGAAGCGGAGATTTCCGCTGGTTTTAACCAGCGGTTTTAAATTTGTTCTAGTTTATTATTATTTTAAATAGTTATTAGCTACTTAGATTTAGCCGTCTTGCATTTCTCATCCCCGATCCCTTGCACCATGGGCATGACCCTGAACCGGTGCATGAATTACATTTCCCGGTACCGTTGCAAATGGAACACGGTTTATCGTTAAATCGTCCGGTTCCGTCGCAACGGTCGCATTTTCCCGAACCATTGCACCAATAGCATTTCCCCAAGCCCTCGCAGGAGATACATTTCGAATCATCATCTATCAACCCGAGACTCTTGCTCTTAGGCACAGGGGTAATATTTCCGCCCTCCGAGTCATTGATAGGAATTGCCGCCGGTGCCGAGGATGCCGAGGCGGGCTCAGCTTGTGCGGATGTGCCGCCAACGGGGAGTGCAGTCCGTGACAACGAGGTTGATGGCGTGGTGGGCGTAGAGGTAGGGCTAGGGGTGGGGGTGCCGGGGGCGCTGGGCAGGGTCGATGAAGATCCAGAGGTGTCTACGGTGCCTGAGCCATTGTCCTTATTTTCGAAGTGGCGAAGTTTCAATTTTACTTTTTTTATTAGAAATTTAATTTCTTCATTTTTCGGTGATACTTCTTGGGCTCGTTGATAGAATTTTAAGGCAGCTTCATAATCCCTTTTACGATATTTTTCCTTACCCAGTGTGAAATATTTTTTGAATTTTACATTTGATAATATATTGGGATCGGTCTTGGTAGGTTGGACTGGTTCGGCGGCGGGCTCTTTGATTAATAAATGCAAATCATCTCCTAGAATATTATCTGTAGTCGCCGGTGAGCTGGGCTGCATTAGTTCGCGCTTGATCTCTACTTCGAATTCATTGTGCACATCCTCACTTATGTTCAACGATTCCCTGAGGACTCTTAGCATCTCTAACTGCGCCGGGCTACCATTATGCGTTTTCCAGACATTTTTTAATATTACTTTATATTGCTCGAGATTGATCTAATCAACCCCTATATCTCTTCCCCGTCATCCGGTCCTAAACCTGCGTGTGCCGCAGAATGGGCAAATCATTTTGCCCCCACATACACTACATAAACTAACTGGTAAATTGTTTTTTGACTTTTGATTACCACATCTTATACAACGTGTGTTAACTTCTTTATTACACGCGTAGCAATAGACTTGCATATCCATCTAGCTTCCTTATTTGGAGTTATGTGATGAAGTTGATAGGTTCAGATTCTTCCTATACTAATGGATATATTCCTATAAAAAATTTACATTAAATTAAGGCTGTAAAAGGTTTTGGGAAAATTGGATTTTAATTCGTAACGAACCAGGTTTGAAAATATTTATATATTATTGAAGAAAATCATTCATATTTTTGACATCGATAACAATAATAACCATTATTTTGAGCAATATAGGTCAATGGTTGTTGACATATTGAGCAAAGGTTTTGTTGAAGTTGAGTAGGTTGGCTCGGATGGACACTTACTTCTGCTGTTGACGAATATTGTTGTTGCGGTGGATATGTTGATTGACGGGGTTGATTACCTGGTTTAGATTTTATTGGCGGTAGTGCCGAAATCTCCGTATAATTATCTTGAGAACTGGATTTCCGTTTTGATGATTTTCTTGTTATCATTATAATTGAAAATATAATTAAAATAATAAAAATTATAATAACTATGATAATCGAAGAATACCAAATTTCTTCATTATCCGCAGACCCTTCGGTTATATCTGGTTTTTTTAATTGAATTGTAGTTGTAACGGGCTCGGCAATATTTCCTGCACGATCTTTTACCTTAAAATAAATGATTTTCTCATTATCCGTAGGTGGGATGGGAATAGAACTCTCATATTTGAAAGGCTCCCATGATGTCCAGGTTTCACCATCGGTGCTAAATGACATCTGGGAAATACCCGAGGTATCATCAATTGCATTTAATTTAAACGTAAATATAGTAAAATCCGTTCTTGGAGAGCTACTAATTAGGGAAATTGATAACTCGGTTGGTGGTACGGTATCTAAAGTTATTGACGAGGAAATTGGGTTTATAATATTCCCCGCACGATCTTGCACTTTGAGATATACAATTTTCTTTCCGTCACCGGGGGTTAGTTCCAATAATTTAATCCTATTAAATGACTCCCAGTCAGTCCATTTAGTTTTATTTGTGCTGAAAGTCATTTGAGATATCCCTGAGCCAGTATCTTCGCCATTTATCAATAAATCTGCAAAGGTTGAGTTTGTATATTCATCCCCGTTATTAATTATAATAGAAACTTCGGGTGGTTTATTGTCGAGCATGAAAATATTTCCATTGCCCGGAATTTCCATATTGCTTGCATTATCCATTGCACGAGAACGTATGGTATAATATATGTCCGTGAACCATTGTACACCCGTTACATCATACGACCAGATATTAATCCCGGATACGGGTAACCAGGTCTCAATCGAACTCCAAAAATCACCATCCCAATATTTATTCTTATCATTTTCCATAATACTGATTTCTATATTTTTAACACCTGAGCCACCGGTATCATTGGTAATTCCTGAGATCGTATTGATATTATTCAAATATGCATTATCGATCGGGTCATTGATCATAGATAACGGGTAATCCAGATCAATAAAAAATTTATTACCGGTCCCGGGGACTTCAATATTAGTTGCATTATCAGAGGCTCGGGTTTGAATATTATATTGATCACCCGAAATCCAATTAATTGAATTTACATTATAAGCCCAGTAATTTATTCCTTCAGCTAATAACCAAGTCTCTGCCTGCCTCCAGTTAAATCCATTCCAATATTTATTATCACTAAGTCTTTTAATTATGATTTCTACTTTTTCTATTCCGGAACCGTCATCAATGTCATATGCATTGCCTGAAATGTTGTTTAGATTATTATAAAATTCATTATTCTTAGGTGCATCGATTGTCGTATATGGTTTTTTTGTATCTATTTTAAATTTCCATGATTCAGTGTATGGTCCCCAATCACCATCGGAATCTTGGGTCCTGACTTTCCAATACCAAACCCCGTCAGGTATTGTTGAAAAACTTGTTCCCCCAGGAAATTGCCATTGATTATTTACTGAGCTTTGTTCGCCACTATTATAATTTATGCTTTCGAAATTTTTATTATCATCAATCAATACTTGAAATGCATTTTGTTGATTTGAATCATTATCAATAACGTTCCACATAAAGGCAGGTTTATTATTATTTATAAAACGATCATTCAATGGATTGGTTAATATCGGTTTTGGAAAATAATAATAAGATATTATAAATTTTTTTAAACTCGG
>CBFDAW010000496.1:0-3338 GCA_965602865.1 uncultured Thermoplasmata archaeon | reverse complement strand
CATATAGTGAGAGACCAGAACAATGGAGACTTGTACGCACTATATAATCGTGGTACTTTCGATGGTAACTCGCATGTCTATTATAAAAAATCAACAGATGGTGGTAGCAGCTGGGGTGCTGAAACGCAAGTAAGTGTGACTTTAGATGATAACCGTCACCCGCGCTCTAATTTTATGAGTGATGAGCGTCTCTATGCTGTTTGGTATGATGATGATAACAACGACCTCTGGGGGAACACTATTGTGGATATGGGTAGCGATTTAAGCTACATACTCGATCTTGAGGTTGAAATCACTTCAGTTAACACTTTTAAGGAATTCGGAGAGGTATGCATTTATACAGGTGCAATGGCTGCAGAGGACTTACGAGTGGATTATTGGACCGGCACGGTTTGGAGTAATCTATTCACGGACCTAACCGCAAATGATTGGAATAATGCTTCAGTACCAATTTCAAGTACTACTTTAACCATACGGTTTACAGGTGGCTCAGAAACGGGTGATACAATTAAAGACACCTGGCAGCTTGACGCGGTCAAACTACGAACCTGGAATAATACATATAATTTAGGTGTTGAGTTCATAGGGACCTGTGATACTTTAACCTGGGCGGATGTTACTTGGACGATCGACTCGCAATGGAGCGTCGGTGCAGTAGATGTGATCCTTCAATTGTATAATTACACGGCTGGCGAGTACCCCGGAACAGGTGATGGCTTTATACAATACACCTCCGGTGCAGCTAATACTGATGAACTTAGGACCCAAACGATCTTGGGAAATCCGAACGATTATCGAGACGGCGCTGGTAATTGGCAAGTCAGAATTCTTGGAGATTTTGTAGGAGTGAATTTCACCTTACATGTAGACTGGGTAGAGTTTAAGCACACGGCATATCAACTTGATGTGGAGTTCACTACAAATACAGTTACCATTGCAGAATATTATTGGTTAGAAATAAATTATCAGGCGAACGGTGAGACCTTCGATGTATTGGTTTATAATGGCGCTACCTGGGATGACTTGGGTGATTTGAGTTCTGGTGCAATGACTGCGCTAGTAATCCCATTGAACAGTAATCATAGATTGGGTAGTGGTGATGTAAGAGTTAGATATATAGGCCAGAGTGAAACTGGTGATAATTCACAATCCACTCTTTATACAGAATACCATCGCATCCGAAGTTATCGCGATGGACCAAATTTAACTGCAGATGTAACTTTGACAGGCCAGGCATATAGCAAGTTTGGTTTCTCGGTAGCTAATGCTAGTGATGTGGATAATGACAATTATGATGATGTACTCGTGGGGGCACCGGGATATGACAATAATAGAGGTAGTGCGCATATCTATATGGGCGATAATCCAATGGATAGCACTGTGGATGTCACATTTACTGGTGCGCAGCTCGGAGACCAATTCGGATATAGTGTCGCCTCTGTTGGCGACTTTGATTCCGATGGTTATCCTGATGTAATAATTGGTGCTCCATATAATGATAGCGCAACAGGCTCAAGAAGTAACTCAGGGGCAGTATATATCTTCCTGGGCGCTTCAGGTATTGGTGGAATCATTACTGCAAATAATGCGAACTTTACCGCCTATGGTGAGAATGCAAATGATCGCTTTGGGTGGTCTGTTGATCTTTGTGGAAATGTTAATTTAGACCGTTTCAAGGATGTACTTATAGGTGCACCATTTTTTGGTGATGATGCAGGGAAGGCCTATATCATATACCAAGTTCCAGAGTTTCCAATGCTTTTACTACCGATGATTATTGTAATTATATTATTCATTTCGAGAAGGAAGCTCTATCATTCAACAAAGAAGAAAATAGGTAATAATAATGTGTGACAAGATAAATAGTAAAATTAAGTCAATTAATATAAAAGATCTACAAACGAAAAAAAAGCAAAGGCATACTTGGAAAGCTATAGCAATTGCACTATATATCACATTTCTACTACTCTCCACAATCGCATTCACGGCGGATAGAACCATTGAATCAAAGATGTTAGATAGTTATGAGTATCATTTAAGATACCCCCGTGATGGCCGACAAACACATTATTATGTCGAACGCGTTAATACGAGTAAAATTGGTAAAATCGATCTAACATATACAACCTCTTCAAATTCGTTGGATGTTGATGCTGAGAACATAAAGGTCTTGCATATCTACTGCCGTTCTATGTATGAAGATGAATGCAAGAAGGTCTATGGTATTGACCCGGAAGAGAATTCGAATTATTACAAATGGTATTTCATCGAAAAAAATCATTTCCAAGTTACTATAGATTCCGGCCACGAAATAGAAGAACTATCTTTCATTGACACTCCGTTTGCGTACAAAGTTTTAGTTAATAGTGTAGAATGGAAAGAAGGTGTTGATTATTTCTATACCGTAAATGATGGAATTGCGATGTCGAATGTTCCATCCGGGCACACTAAGGTAGATTTATATTTTAAACCTGATCCAAATATAAATACTGGTCCCACCGCTATTCTGCAAGCTAGTAAAACACTTGTGCGAGTAAATGAAGACATCATGTTCGATGCTACAAGTTCATATGACACTGATGGTACGCTCGTAGCTTATATCCTCGATTTTGGGGACGGTACCTTCCACAGCAATAGCAAACAGACGCATCATTATTCCAAGCAGGGAACATATGGAGTAATTTTAACAGTCCGGGACAATGATAATTTAGTTGACCATGCATATGTAAATATTACTGTGGCAGAGAGCTCAGACCTACCTGAGATCCAAGGTTGCGTGCCTGACCAGATAAAGCCCGAGGACTCACCACCATGGCCGCTTAATCTAAGCATGTATGAACCTATTGCAAGTACATATGGTATAGAATTTTACTGGTATCTCACGGGCGAAAATACCTCGCTATACACAGTCACTGGCGAGAATGACACAGAGGATCGGTTAATCTTCACACCAATCTCCGATGCCTATGGTAACAACTTAATCACACTCTGGCTCAGAAGCACCGAGAACTTATCACACTCACAGTCGTTGTGGATCAATATCACACCTGTCAATGACCCTCCGACAATAACAAATATTCCAGATTTGATCGTACATTATGATGATCCGTACACTTTCAACTATGAGCCCTATGTAGAAGATAAAGAGACACTAAAGCATGACCTACTGTTGGATATATTTGACGGGTATGAGAAGAAATATATCTCAATCCACGGGTTAAATGCTACATTCCACTATCCACAGGAGCTGGTGGGTGAAGTTATCTATACCACGGTTATGGTCTCAGACGGTGAAGAGATGGCACAGGATGTGATTAGCATCCAGGTCACTAGTGATC
>CBFDAW010000495.1:0-3340 GCA_965602865.1 uncultured Thermoplasmata archaeon | reverse complement strand
CATCATATTCAACGTTTCACTTAGAAAAAATAAAACGCCAAAATGACCCCATATGGATAAGGTAATTATTTTGGATAATTAGCAAATATTTATTAAAAACATTAATTTCAATAAACGATAATCTTTTTTATAACTTATGAATATATCTTCTATGATGACGACCGAGAAATTTTCCCAATATCATATCAAATTAATTCAAATTTCAGTTATAGTTATTATCTTTATTTTAATATTCAATCTAAACCTTAACTCACCAAATAATACAAATCTCTTAGAAAATGATTATAAACCTCAAAATCAGCATTTAACGGTCGCAATCGAGTCGACAAGGAGTAATTTCCGATCAACATACACTTATCACAATTACACCACGCTCGTATCCGACCTAAAACAGCTTAATACAACTTATCCCGATTTAATTGAGTTATTCACTGCTCAAGATCGGTACGGGCTATCCGATTGCAAAGACGGTTACAAGATCTGGGTAGCGCGAATCACCAATGAAAAACTGGGATTCGATAAACCCGAGGTACTATTCATCGGTGGGCATCATGGTGATGAGCCAATAAGCGTAGACGCACCCTATTACCTGATTGAGTTTTTGGTACAAAATTACGATTCCGATCCGTTCATCCGTTATTTGGTGGACCATCGTGAGATCTATGTTATGCCCGTTGTTAATCCCTATGGCTGGGAACATGATAATCGCTACGACGGTAATGATCAAGATGTAAATAGAGATTATCCGTATGGTAAAAGTGGTGTACAACCTCATTCTGATGGTATACCTATTTCTACGGTTGGGGCACGTTCGGTTGCTGAATTCATGAAAGACCATTTATTCATTCTAAGCCTTAGCTGGCACAGCGGCCAACATTTGATTTATTATGCCTGGGGGTCACCTGTTCACAATACTCCACCCTATGAATCCCCGGATAATATGGCATATTTTGGGGTGGCAAAACAAATGAGCAATTTTGCAGGCGGAGATGATAAATATTTATTCGAACCGGCGAACAACCAGTTACCGGCAGCTGGTGCATGGTCTGATTACGCGTATGCTGCGACCTGGGATACTGAATATTTAACCTCCGGTTTTGAAACCCCCGGGGCACGATCTCTGGCATTGGGCATCGAAATATCCGAAACAAAAAAACCTAACCAAAATACATTGGGCGGCTCCGATGAGGTGTTGAATCCTGAGCCCGGGAGTAATATCGGCTATATTTCACAAAATATTCGAATGGCTATTGTACTTATCGATCTTGCAGAACCATATTTAACTTGGATAGATTCAAATTCTGACCCTATTCCCAAGGAGGTGGAGATCAACAGCAACATAACCCTGAGCTGGTTCGTGAACGGATCATTCAGTGTGACCGAGACCAACTTGCGCTTTGGTACGGACCCAAACCCTATAAATAATTTCGAATACATAACTGAAGATCTGACCGGCGATAGTCATTGGGATGGTAATTATTTCTCGCAGGAAATTACATTACCGGATGAGCCGGGTGATTATTACTTTGTATCACATGCCATTGTAGATCAAGAGTCATTAATTCAAAATAATCCCGAGCCTAACATACTTCCACAATCATTCTTTGTCAACCAACGTACTAATGCTTCGTGGAATATTTCGAATAATGGGAATACTATAACAGGAAGAAACGATTGGTATAGCCCGAT
The DNA here is from genome assembly GCA_965602865.1 of uncultured Thermoplasmata archaeon. Lineage (GTDB taxonomy): Archaea > Thermoplasmatota > Penumbrarchaeia > JAEHCK01 > JAEHCK01 > CBFDAW01. The sequence continues at coordinate 1,651 of CBFDAW010000495.1, read as the reverse complement.
CATAAATATTAGAGTACTCGCGAATGTGAAAAATCGAATACAAATTACCAACTATTCAAGTAATGCTTACTGCAATGAACAATTTAATATTACCTGGGAAGTGATTACTAACGATACGATTAACCATACAGAGCTTAATTGGGGTCAAAATAACGATTTAATTAATCAGTCAGAACATGTAACAATGCCGACTGATGTTATCAATGGTAGCTCGGGATACACTATTAAGTACTATGCAAATTTTTCCCTACCCGCAAAACCTGGCGATTACTATTTCGCAGCACTTATGAATGTAATAACAGAGTCATTAAATAGTTCAAAAACTACACGGGATTACTGGAGTCAAATAATACATATTGAGGTAGTACCACAAACACCTTATCAATTATATGTTAGCCTACCGACAATAGAATATATAAACGGTTTTGAACAGACATTAACTTTAATGGACATAACATGTAAAAATCTATCAATCTCTAACGAACCGTTGAATGATTCAAAAATGATATCTCATCGGGGAATAATAATTGGCTTCAATCCCGATTCAAAAAATGTTACAATCGAGCCAGAACTTATCTATGAATTAAAATGGTCCATGGCTAGGAATTCCTGGTACTTACCCATGCTGAATGTATCAACTTGGGATACAGGTTGGTACATGGTATCATGTAGATTCGAACACAAATATGGTGCTGGACAGAGTAATAATGAAATAAATTTAGAGCTTGACAATTGGTTCAAGCTTGAACATATTATTGTAGTTCGTCAACCCATTGTACAACTCATAAGTAACCAAACTACACTTTTAAACATCTTAAACATCTCGAATGTTACCGCCCGGTGTAGTGATAGCAAATTAGGTAATTTAGATGATTCGGAAGTTCTCGATTATTGTTTCGAAATTTACAACCTTTCCACCAACAAACCAGTATTCAATGGCACCCTCAAGTGGTCCCTAACAAATCAATCATGGAATGCTAATAATATAAATTTATCAAACTTATCTTCTGGTGACTATTTTGTGATTTGCAGGTTCAGAGTTTCTAATATTGGTGGTGGAGAAAGTACTCATATAACGGGTGATAAAACCGAATTCAGAATACCTCGCTCACCATATGATTCCAGTATGGAAAATGATAAAGAAAAAAATCCTAATTCTTTAGATAATTATTTTATATTAATAATTGTGGTTCTTATTCTGGTTATAATTCTGATTTTAATGATCTTGATATTAAGAACCAGAAAAAAATATTAGTTTTCATTTACCTTTTTTTCCCTTCTTTTTCTTATCTTTTTTCGATTTATCTTTTGGTGAAACCGGTGACACTTGTGTGATCTGGCCAGGAATAGTGGTTGAACGTAAGTTAGTGGGAGGTAACATGGGCTTACCCATACCGCCAATGGGAATCATTGGTGGTGGTATGAATCCAAAGCCAGGAGGGGGGACCATACCGATACCTGGCATACCTAAAGGTGGTGAAATTGGCATATTCATTGGCATACCTGATGGTTTAATGGTACCAATCATGTGGCCTTGGATAGGGGTGGTGGTAGAAGGTCTTTGACCGACACTTAGTTTTGTGGTATCAAGTACTATCCCGCCCTTAGCTTTTGCCTTACTTTCCGCCTCTCGCCGGAAGATTAGAAAAAT
>CBFDAW010000494.1:0-3341 GCA_965602865.1 uncultured Thermoplasmata archaeon | reverse complement strand
CGGAGTTGTTGAAATCTTGAGCGTACCCGATCTTCCCCGCCACTCGAGTGGGCACAAAGAGAGAATCTCCTTCACCACCTTGGCCATCATTATCATAAAATGTACTATCTTTATACTCATCAATTGTCCCATCACCATTCTCCTTTAAATGCCAAACACCCAAATAATTATTGTCCCATATACCTCCAGGATTCGACTGGTCTATTGAGTTTTCGTTGCCATAATACATATAGATGTCTGTATCATAAGTGGAGTTTAGATATGGTATTCTCACCCAAGATATTAATTCACCAGAACTGCCATTGAAATATTCGATCTCGTAGTCGAGTTTTTCCTCACCATCCGACCCGATGAATAGAATATCATACCCATCGGCTCGTGTCTTGTTCTGTAGGTCAGAGTCTGTAAGGTTGATAAGAAAAGGAAAATCGTTAAGGTCACCTGCGACCAGTGAAGAATTAATCGTGATCTTTTTACGATACTGCCAATCGTTATCGTGAGACACCATAGGATTGAACATCACCTCATTGATGACAACCTCGTCATCACCAGCGCGGGTCGAAAATCTATCATGTAACTTAATACCATTCATCTGATCGCCTGAAAATCGTAAAGCATTACTCGAAGAGTCTGAAGATGAAGTATCCCAGTTTGATAGGACATAATAAATATCAATACCCTTTTTTAAATCCAAGCCCAGCATCTCAAAATGTATTTCTGTCTCCAGCTGTGACCGATCCTTAGCCGCAGGCACTGAACATATAAACTCCCAGGACCAATCCGAATTTGAACTCATATCAATTTTGTTGATATACGAATATCTATACAGATCATGTTTAATGATTTTACCATCACGACCCGAAATCTGTATCATATATTCAGCCCCGTAGGAGAGCCAGTCCGCATAATATCCTGTTGAATTATTTTTATCCGTATCCAAAAAGATATGCAATTGATCTCGAGTAATGAGCTCTTGCGGGAATTTCGCCACAGCCTCAGAGGTTGTATCCTTATTCTTTACATTCTTTTTAGTACTTTCAATTACAGGTTCTTTATTTATCGGTGATAAACCAATGGGAAGATCAATAGCTGTTAAAAGTTCACCACTTACTTTGAAGTATAAATCGAGCTTTTTAGAATCACCTGCAAGTGCAAACTCTTGGATATCCAGATTCGGATTTGGCAGTAACTCTTCATCCACATCTTGATACTTCGATAGTTCCAACCAATCACCAAATGCACCATCGATTTTGATCCTCTGTGGAATCTTATCCAAGTATGCTAATTTCTCCGAGATATGATTGATGGTTACTGTTGCATTATTGGCTTTTACTTCTTTAAGTCTTAATCCTAAGGTTGTACCCGGTATTCTATCTACCGAAAGATCAAGTGCCACATTAATAGTCATTTTTTCATTTAAAGTCAGAACAAGTGGCGTCTCGAAATCATATGTACAAATACCATGCTCAAATTTTACTTGAGATGATAATGAATTATCTTTAATGGTTGATTTAGAGTTAATCCTACCGGTTTCAATCTCGGCAGTTAATTCGGAAAACCTCTCTTTGTTAGACTCGGATTCAAAAACATGATTTTGTTCTGGTCCTTCTTCCATATCCGCAAGCTTTGGAAAGGTGATTTCTAGGTTTTCGATAATATCATCATCAGCGGATCCCAGGCGTTCAAACACAAGAGCGTCTATTATAACATCATCTTTATCCATCAGTTGTGTGGTTAACTCAATTGACATGAATATGTTATTCTTATCTGCTGCTGGGAGTACAACCTGTTGTGTGCTCGATACAGTTACCAATAAGCTTCCTTTGCCGGGGCTTATAATATTATCTGAAATATCTGAATTCCCAAAATGATCCCTGGTAATGACGAGTACCCGGCAATTAGTTAGGTCCTCTTCAGATGGGATGTAAATTTCACCTTCCAACCTACAATCATCTATACCCAACGCAACATTCGATATATAATTCCAACCAAACCAATCCTCATTACAGGTTGCATGCTGGGGAGTAAACTCATATAATCCCTGAGCAGTAATATCTCCCTTAGCGCCCTGAAGGTTGACCATATATTCGGACCCGAGCCCTAATGTTGTATATCCCGTATTTGGATTAGAATCCGAATCGATCAAAACACAGAAACTATCCGGATATTGACTGGGACCATCTTTGATGCCATGGAAGAGATTGCCAAACACTTCTATAAAAAACGCCAAACCCGTATCAATAGGCATCAGTTGATAACGAATTATATCAATATTAGTATTATTATTTTGATCGAATCGTTGATCAGAATATAATTGTATATTACCCCAGTCATTAAATTCATTATCAATAATTATCCCCGATGAATTATTATTTTCAAATTCGATGGAATAAATTACTAAGGGTACTAGAATTAGAAATATGGCAAGAATAACGCTAGTTAGCCTTTTTTTCCGATTTTTGGTTTTTATAGATGAAATGATCGAGCTCTTCCGGTTAATTTTATTCTTTTGTGCATTTGTACCTTTGGGCTGTGCCATGGTGATTAGGGTTAGACCATTACCGTTTGTGAGTCCATTACCGTTTGTAAGACCATCGTGAGGATCTAAAATAGAACTTTGACTTAGAACAAAAAGTTTTGATTGTAAGCCAATATCTATGGATAAGTGATCATCAGAGGATGGTAAGTTTCGACTCACTTTAATTCCTAACCTACGATTAAATTATTTAGAAAAAATAAATCATTAATTCATTAACACAAAGTTTTTGTTAGTTAAGTTATAAAAGGTTTCACTAGGTTGTGTTACTATTATACATAGTAATTTTAACAAATTAATATAGTATTTTTTACAAATTCATTCACAAGAAAAAATATGCTCCCTTGGAGCCAGTACTATATTATGGGGGAAGCAGGACCCAAGGGAGGCATACAATATCGGTTCGGCATTGGGGCGAAAAATTCGGGAAGGCCTAAGAATTGTTCCGATCCAGTATTGAACCGAACAGATATACTATAATAAGATAATTCCATCAGATATTAAAATTTATGGTTAGATATTCATTTTCCAACCTGGCTTTATTTTTTTACTATTCTAGGTATATAAAGTGAATTAAGGAATATTTAAATTCGTTCTTACTCAATGTACGGGCTCTCAATCTCATTCAGTAGTCAATTTACTTTGGGTTCGTTCAAAAGTCAATTTTTTAATACCAAAGTGTTCTACGAATATATCCAGAATTATCTGCTGAAATTCATAGTCATATTTCAATTCAGTTTCAAAAGCAGGTTCATTTTTCGATATTTTAATTCCGGCTTTTGCCAATAATTTCCGAGCTTCTGTG